>JBEPVH010000115.1:0-6592 GCA_041691115.1 bacterium
CGCGTGGAGGGGCCCGCGAACGCTGCCAGTGTCCGCAGCAGCGGGCCCGATCCCACGAGTGCCGTGTCCCCGGTGCCTAACGTGGACACCGCGAGGGCGTCGAGCGGAAGGGCCGGATCGTCGGCGATGGAGTCTTTGCTGAGGCGCAGGTATGCAGGCCCCGGCAGCGCATGCATGTGATCGAGGATCGGCACCACATGCGAGTCGTACGAAGGCGCAAATATGCTCATCCCCGCGATTGCGCGCATCAGGGCGACATCCTCGACTGCATGATGCGTCGGTCCCAGTGCTCCGTAACCGAAGCCGCCCCCGATGCCGACGATGCGCACCGGCAGCTTGTGCAATCCGGCGCCGTCGCGGATCTGCTCGAAGCCGCGCATCGTCGCGAAGGTGGCGATGGAGTAGCAGTACGGGACCATGCCGCGCAGGGCGAGGCCGGCGGCCAGGCCCATCATGTTGGCCTCGGCGACACCCACGTTGTAGAAGCGTGTTGGATGGGCGTCGGCGAACTCTTCGAGAACGCTGTAGCCA
Organism: bacterium; assembly: GCA_041691115.1. Lineage (GTDB taxonomy): Bacteria > Chloroflexota > Dormibacteria > Aeolococcales > Aeolococcaceae > JBEPVH01. Next base: position 532 of record JBEPVH010000115.1, read on the forward strand.
AGATCCCCGGTCAGCAGAACCACCCTGTCGTCGCTGGCTGCGATCTCGGTGAGACGGGCGGCGAATGCACGGCGCATCAGCTCAGCTCCGCCATCGCTTGCGAGTACTCGGCGTCGTTCAAGGACTTGTAGTGCCAGGCGATCGTTCCTTCCATGAAGGAAACACCGCGGCCGGCGACTGTGTGCGCGATGACGGCAGTCGGCGGCGCGTCGGCGTCACCGGCACGAAGGGCATCGGCAATCGCGCTGACGTCATGGCCGTCGACGTCGATGCAATTCCAACCCAGCGGCGTCAACAACGCGGCGGGATCGGCGATGTTGATGATGTCGCGCGTCTTGCCCAGGGCCTGCTGGCCGTTCATGTCGAGAACCAGCGTCAGGCGGCCAAGCTTGTGCTGTCCGGCAAACATCGCGGCCTCCCACGTCGAGCCCTCGTCGAGCTCGGCGTCGGACGCGATGACGATGGCGCGGCTGTCATTGCCGCGAACCCTCGCCGCCACTGTGGCTCCGGCGCCCACGGCAAGACCATGTCCCAGCGATCCCGTCGAGAAGTCGACGCCGGGCACCGCGTGCTCGGCATGCACGCCGAGGGCTGAGCCGTCGGTGCAGTAGGTGGCAAGCGTTGCCTCGTCGAAGGTGCCGCTGAGATGCAGCGCACAGTACAGCGCCAGTGCCGCATGACCCTTGGAGAGGATCAGCAGGTCGGTGTCACTTGCTGGCACCCGCGACGCCGAGATGGCGCTGCCGTACACAGCGCAGAGGATCTCGACGATCGACAGACCCGAGCCGATGTGACCGACGCCTGCTCGTTTGGAGTGCTCGATGATGAGGCGGCGCATCGCCACCGGATCGATGGTGGTCACGGTGCGGCGGAATGCGTTCGAGCGACTGTCGGCGTCACGCTGCCCCGGACCTCCACGAAGGTATCCGTGTAGAAGGCCCAGTAGTCGGGATCGCGGAGCCGCTGCCACCATTCACGGTTGCTTGAATACCACGCCACGGTGCTGGCGAGTCCCTCGTCGAACGCCACAAGGGGACGCCAGCCAAGGGCTTCGATCCTGCTGGTGTCGACTGCATAGCGGCTGTCATGTCCCGGTCTGTCGCGAACGAACGATTTGAGCGATTCAGCGGCGCCGGTGGCACTGAGAATGGCGTCGCACATGGCGACGCCACTGATCTCGTTGCCCGATGCCACGTTGTAGGCGAGGCCCGGTGTGCCAGCCGTAAGGACGCATTCGATGGCGGCTGCATGGTCGCTGACATGAAGGTAGTCGCGAACCGCAGAACCGTCGCCGTAGATGGGCAGAGCGCGCCCTTCAAGGGCATTGACGATGAAGAGCGGGACGATCTTCTCGGGATACTGGTTGTGGCCGTACGTGTTGCTGCCGCGGGTGATGACCGCAGGGAAGCCGTACGTCTCCATGTAGGCACGGATCTGCAATTCGGCCCCGGCCTTGGACGCCGAGTAGGGTGAACGCGGCAGGAATGGCGCATCCTCGGTGACCCGCCCCGTCATGACCTCGCCGTACACCTCGTCGGTGCTGACCTGAAGGAAGCGTTCGTGGCGCGCCTCCCGGGCGGCCTCGATCAGCACCCAGGTGCCGAACACATCGGTGTGGATGAACCCGCCCGGGTCGCGCAGCGATCTGTCGACGTGGCTCTCGGCGGCGAGGTTGATGATGGCATCGGTTTCGGCTGCCAGCTCGCGCACAAGGTCGCGATCGCAGATGTCGCCTTGAACGAATCGCCAGCGCTGCGTCTCAACGAGCGACGACAGGTTGGCCAGATTGCCGGCGTAGCTGAGCTTGTCGAGCACCGTGACGTCGTGGTCGCCGGTTGCCACCAGGCGGCGAACCAACTCGCTGCCGATGAATCCCGCGCCGCCGGTGATGAGAAGCCTCACGCGGGCACCTGTACCGATGAGTGGTCACCGATGACCATCGAGAGGCCGTTGCTGCGTAGCGCATGGCCGTCGACGTTGCAGTCTCTGCCGATGAGTGAATTGACGATGGGATCGGCGACATCGGTGATACGCGCGTTCTGCAGAATGATCGTGTCGGCGACAGAGGTGCCTTGGATCACTGCACCGTCGTGAATCGCCACGTGAGGGCCGATCTCGGCATCGTTGATGGTGACGTTGTCGCCGATGATCACCGGGCCGCGCAGCACCGACGTGCCGATGCTGCAGTTCTTGCCGATGACGACGACGCCGCTTTCGCTGACGCCATCACCGAGCGCCTTGCGGTCCTGGGGTGCGAGGCCGTCAAGAACCCTGCGGTTGGCCTCCAGCATGTCGGCGGCGCTGCCCGTGTCCTTCCACCAGCCGCGGAGGGGGACGGGTACCACCTTGCGGCCGTCCTCAATGAGCCATTGCAGCGCATCGGTCATCTCCAGCTCGCCGCGCGGCGAGGGCGTGATGGCGTCGATGGCGCTGAAGATGGCGCTTGTCAGCAGGTAGACGCCGACCACGGCGAGGTCCGAGACAGGCTTCTCGGGCTTCTCGACGATGCTGACGATGACCCCGTCGTTGACCTCGGCCACCCCCATCGCGGACGGGTTGGCGACGGGCGCCAGGAGCACTCCAGCAGCGGCGTCCCCTGCCACGAAGTCGGCCAGGAGTGGCGCCAGCGGTTCGTGAATGATGTTGTCGCCGAGAAACATGACGAAGGGGCCGTCGCCCAGATAGGTGCGGGCGATGCCCACCGCATGGGCGAGGCCCAGCGGACCCTCCTGGGGGATGTAGGTGACGGCAGCCCCGAAGGCCGAGCCATCGCCCACAGCGCCTTCAACCTCGGCTGCCGTGTCGCCCACGATGATCCCGATCTCGGTCACCGCGGCAGCCACCAGCGATTCAATCGCGTAGAAAAGTACCGGCTTGTTGGCCACCGGGACGAGCTGCTTGGCAGCCGTGTGGGTGAGGGGCCGCAGACGGGTGCCGCGGCCCCCACTGAGGATGAGTCCCTTCACGCGACGCTGGGTGGGGGAGCCATAGCTGCGAGAGTGTATCGATCCGGGCGAGGGCACCGAATCGGCCACTTGCCGTGCCCCGCTATCCTTTGCCCCACATATGGCCCGCTTTACCCTGGTCTCCAGCCGAGCCCAGTTCGCCGACGGCGAACGTGAGGTCCTGGAGTTCTGGCGCGCCGAGGATGTGTTCCGCAAGAGCCTTGCCCAGCGCGAGGGAGCCGAGCCCTACGTCTTCTATGAGGGGCCGCCCACCGCCAACGGCGTTCCTGGCATCCACCACGTCCTGGCCCGGTCCTATAAGGATCTGTTCCCCCGGTTCAAGCAGATGTCCGGGTTTGCGGTGGCCCGCAAGGCAGGCTGGGACACCCACGGCCTGCCCGTCGAGCTCGAGGTCGAGAAGTCGCTCAAGATCTCGGGCAAGAAGCAGATCGAGGACTACGGCGTCGCCGAGTTCAACCAGCTCTGCAAGGCGTCGGTCTCGGAATATGTGGACGAGTGGGAGCGCGTCACCGAACGCATGGGCTTCTGGCTCGACATGGAGCATCCCTACAGGACCTACGACGGAACGTTCATCGAGTCCATCTGGTGGTCGCTCAAGCAGCTCTGGGACAAGGACCTCCTCTATCAGGGCTACAAGGTCACGCCGTACTGCCCGCGCTGCCAGACATCGCTGTCGTCGCATGAGCTCTCGCAGGGCTACGTCGACGACACCCCCGACCCCTCGGTCTACATCAAGTTCCAAGAGCAGGACGACACGTCGGGCAACACATTCTTCCTGGCATGGACGACGACTCCGTGGACGCTTCCCGGCAACGTGGCGCTGGCTGTGCATCCTGGCGAGACGTACGTCAGGGCGCGCGTCGGCGACGCCGACCTGATCCTTGCCAAGGCGCGTCTCGATGTTCTCCAGGCGGAGTACGAGGTTCTCGCTGAATTCCCCGGGTCCGAGCTCGTCGGCCGCACCTACGTGCCGCTCTTCGACGATCTGCTGCCCGACGGCAAGGCTTTCGTCGTCATCGGCGCTCCTGAACTGGTCTCCATGGACGACGGCACCGGCATCGTCCACACAGCCGCGGCCTACGGCGAGGCCGACCTTCAGTTGTGCCAGCGCGAGGGTGTCGCTGTGCGCCACGTTGTGGGCCTCGACGGCAAGTTCCTCGAGGGCTCGCGCTACGCCGGCATCTTCGTCAAGACAGCCGACAAGCAGATCATTGCCGACCTTGAAGCCTCGGGCAACATGTACCGCCACGAGATCATCAAGCACACATATCCGTTCTGCTGGCGCTGCCAGACCCCGCTCCTCTACTACGCGCTGGACTCGTGGTTCATCAAGACCACCAAGGTGAAGGAGCAGCTCATCGAGCACAACCGCTCGGTGAACTGGCAGCCGCAGCACATCCGCGACGGCCGCATGGGCAACTGGCTGGAGAATCTCGTCGATTGGAATCTCTCGCGCAGCCGCTACTGGGGCACGCCACTTCCGATCTGGATCTGCGAGGGCTGCGACCACCGAACCTGCGCCGGATCCGCCGCCGATGTCGGACTCACCGTCAGCGACGACCTGCACAAGCCGTTCATCGACGACGTCAAGCTCACCTGCGAGAAGTGCTCCGGCGTCATGACCCGCGTCCCCGACGTCATCGACTGCTGGTACGACAGCGGCGCCATGCCGTTCGCCCAGTTGCACTATCCGTTCGAGAACGAGGACCAGTTCCTCCGCGCGCATCCCGCCGACTTCATCTGCGAGGCGATGGATCAGACACGCGGCTGGTTCTTCTCGCTGCTGGCCATCAGCACGCTGCTCTTCGACAAGCCCGCCTATAAGAATGTTGTCTGCCTGGGCCTGGTCCTCGACAAGCAGGGCAAGAAGATGTCGAAGAGCCGCGGCAACGTCATCGTGCCCGAAGAGGCGTTCAACGAATTCGGTGCCGACGCGACGCGCTGGTACTTCTACTCAGCGGTCTCGGCCGGTGGCGAATACCGTGCGGGCCGTGAGTTGGTCCAGGACGTGGTGCGCCGCTTCCTTCTGACCTTCTGGAACACCTACAAGTTCTTCCTCGACTACGCCGTTATCGACGGCTACGACCCCGCCGCCCCGGCCCCGGCGCCGCAGGACCGTCCTGCTCTGGATCGCTGGTGCCTGGCGCGGCTCTGCGACACCGTTGAGGCAGTACGTGCGTCGCTGGAGGCGTACGACGCCACCGACGCCACGCGTGCCGTCGAGGAGTTCGTCGAGGACCTCTCCAAGTGGTACGTCAAGCGCAGCCGCCGCCGCTTCTGGAAGTCGATGCGCGACGACGACACCGACAAGCAGTCGGCGTACGCCACGCTGTACACGGCGCTGACCACGCTGACGCTGCTGATAGCGCCTTTCATGCCGTTCCTGGCTGAGCGGATGTACCGCAACCTCGCCGGTTTCAACGGCGATTCGCCGGTCGGCGATGCACCCGAGTCGGTCCATCTCTGCGACTTCCCCGCGCCCGACGAGACATGGCGTGATGCCACTGTCATCGCCGAGATGGCGCGCATGCGCCGCCTTGTGACCGACGGACTCAGTGCACGCGAGACCGCGCGCATCAAGGTGCGCCAGCCATTGCGCGCGGCCATCGTCGCCGGCGCGCCGCTGGACGCCGAGCTGACCGAGATCTTCTGCGACGAGCTCAACGTCAAAACGGTGGAGTACATCGCCAAGGACGGGCAGTACGAGACGGTTGTCCTCGATACGGAGATCACCGAAGAATTGCGTCTCGAGGGTCTGGTCCGTGAGCTGTCGCGCAAGGTCAATGACCTGCGCAAGCGCGCTGACCTGGCGCTGGACGACCGCATCACCTTGCACATCGATGCCAACGGCGACATCCGCCGTGCCGTTGACACGCACGGCGATCATCTCCGCGGCGAGATTCTTGCCGACGCGATTGCCTGGGGCCGCAGCGACGTGCTGGCCGACTGGGAAGGCGAGCTCGGTGGCAACAGTTGCTGGCTGGGAGTCGCACGCTGATCATGGCGGCGGGACCCACCAACCAGTTCCGCCCCCGCACGTTCGCCGCCCTCGTTGCCGCCGCCATCGTCGTCGTGGTGGGCGATCACCTCAGCAA
>JBEPVH010000116.1:0-6499 GCA_041691115.1 bacterium
CCTCTGACCGACGCCACCCGCCACCTCATTAACGACGCCGCCCTGCGAACCATGAAACCCTCGGCCATCCTGGTGAACACGGCGCGTGGTCCTGTCGTCGATGAGGCAGCCCTGGCAGAGGCTCTCCGCGACGGCGTCATCGGCGCCGCGGCCCTCGACGTGTACGAGCGCGAGCCCGCCTTCGAGGACGCGCTCGCCGGCCTCGAGAACGTGGTGCTGGCGCCTCACCTCGGCAGCGCCACCGTCCTCACCCGGTCCGAGATGGCGCGGCTCACCGCTGAGAATGCCCTCGCAGTCCTCGAGGGCAACCTGCCGGTGCACTGCGTGAACCCCCAGGTGGGCGCCAGCGCTCGCTGGGCAACTGTGTGATTCCTCCGAACATCACCGAACTTCCGCCTCTGTCATGGCGGCCCGAGATCGTCGCTCTTGATCTCGACGGCACCTGCCTGGACGGCAAGAAGGACCTGCACCCCCGGATCATCGGCGCCGTCGCCCGCGCGTCGCGCAACGTCCCCGTCGTCATCGCGACAGGGCGCATGTTCATCTCGGCGCAGCCGTGGGCCCGCCGCCTCGGCCTCGACACTCCTCTGATCTGCTACCAGGGTGCGCTCGTTTGCGCGCAAGACGGCGATAAGCAGGGAGCCGTCATCGCTGAACTGCCTCTGCGGGCGGATCTGGCGATCGCGGCCATCGAGTTGTGCCGCGAACGCGGGTATCACCGGCAGGCCTATGTCAACGAGCAACTCCTCTGCGAGGAGGACAGGCCCGAGGCACACCTCTATACGTCCGTGGCCGACGTCAACATCCGTTTCGTCGACGACCTCGCAGCGGCGGTAAGCGGCGGCACCACAAAGATCGTCTGCGTCATGGGCGACCCCACGGACGCCCAGTCGTGCCAGGACGAACTCACCCTCCTGCTGGGCCAATCTGCTCGTGTCACGCGGTCCCTGCCCGAGTTCGTCGAGGTCACCGACCCTGGGGCCACCAAGAGTGCCGCTCTGCGGCGTCTCTGCGAACACCTCAGCGTCAATCCGCGGCACAGCGTCGCCGTCGGTGATGCTCCCAACGACGCCGACATGATTGCCGCCGCCGGACTGGGCGTGGCCGTGGCCACAGCCCCGCCTGAAGTCCTGTCCCTCGCCGGTGCTGTCTGCCCAGGACCTGGTGATGCCGGTGTTGCTGTTGTTCTCGAGATGCTCGGCCTGGTGTGACCCGGGTGTAACCCGGCCGCAAGGTTGCGGCCCTATCGTCGATCCATGATCGTGGCGACCCCGGGGGATCTCTCATGCGACTGACGTGGGTCAATGGCGGCATTGCCGCAGCGATCGTGGTAGCCGTCGCCGCCGGTGTCGGCACCGCAGCGCTGGCCACCGGCGTCACGACTCACCCGACAGCCGCGGTATCCCCCGTGCCGTCGGCACCCGCTCGCCCCGGACACAACGGCAAGGGCCCCGGTGGGCAGCTCCCAGGCAATGGCAACAACCACGGCAAAGGCGACAGCGGCGCAGCCGCTCACGGTTCGCAGGGCACGGTGACGGCGATCACCGGAACATCTCTGACGCTGCGGACGATCCTGGGCACCGCAACCGTAACAACGACTGCAACAACGACGGTGACGCGCGCCGGTGAGAAGTCAACCTTCTCCGCCATCCACACCGGAGATGTGCTTGACATCAAGGGCGCACCGTCGTCAACAAGCACACCGGCCACCCCGACAGTGGCGGCGACGTCGATCAACATTCACCTTCCCGAAATTGCCGGACGCGTCGAGTCCGTGACGGGTAACGCCATCGTCGTCGTCCAAGCCGACGGACAGGAAGCAACGATCACCACGACGGCAACAACTGAGTACTACTCAGGGACGACAGCTGCCGCCAACACGGCTGTCACCGTCGGCGCTTACATCAGTGCTGCGGGAACACAATCGGCGCTGCATGCGCTCACAGCGGAGGTGATCCACGCTCATTCTCCGTTCACTCCGCGTTCGCCATCGACAACGAAACCCGTAGCGTCACCGAGCCCGTCGGGCACCGTCACGTAAGAGCAAATCGGCACATCTGGCGGCCGTGGCGTGATTGACCGCGGCATTGTCCGCGTGGTGTCCGCGCTCGGTGAGCTCGTTGGTTGCACAATGAGCGGCCGTGATGGGAAATGTCGATGGATCCCTGGAACGGCTGGTCGCCGCGCTGAGCGGTGCCCCTGAAACGCCCGTTCTACTGCGCGGCGATGTTGGTTCAGGACGGACTGCTGTGCTGCATGAAGCCGCACGGCGCCTCAACCTCGAAGTCATCGAGTGCGAAGCCGCTGTTCTCACCGGATCCAAGGGCGGACGCACGCCGTTCCTCTACACGACCGAACCCGGCGGCATGTCGACACCGCTCGACGATCTGCGCGTCACCGCTGCATTGCGTGATGGCGATCCGCTGCTCGTCATCGTCGACCACATGGACACGCCACTGTTGAACGATGCCCGAGCCGTCATCGAGACGCTCTCGTGGATGGCGCCACGCGTTCATGTTGTCGCCGTCGCCGAGCGCGATTGCGCGCTGCCGATTCCGGCTGGCTGGAGCGTCGTGGATCACGGTGCCGAGGACGTTGCCCGGTTCTGGCAATCGCGTGCAATGGCACGGCGTCCTGCCGTCGACATCGACCTGTAGGCGAAGCTAGACAGGGCCCTGCACATCGAGAGGATCCGTCTCGATACGCGCTTCGAGCGCATCGCCGATCTCTGCATCGGGTGTCTCACGCAACGTACGCACCGGTGCGAAGAGAAGTGGGATCGTGGCGGTAAGCGAGCCCACCGCATACACCCATAACGTTTCATGAATGCCGATCGTGCCGCCGAGAATTCCGCCCGCCAATGAACCGATGGGAATCGTCCCCCACACGATTGTCCGCATCGTCGCGTTCATGCGTCCCTGCAGCCGCTGCGGTGTGATCGCTTGACGCATCGACACCTGCGTGATGTTGTAGGCAACGCCGATCGAGCCCGCCAGCCCGGCAAGCATGAACAGCGGAAGGGCGATGTCCTTGGGTGCCAGAGGAATGACAAGACACGGCGCCGTGCAGAAGAACATCGACACGATCAATGTCCACCCGGTGCCCAGCCGCCGCGCTAGACGCGGTGCAATCACGGCGCCGACGGGCGCGCCGAGTGATCCGACCGCGAACCACAGTCCGATCTGACCCGGCGACAACCCGATAGTTCGGACGGCATAGATCAGCAGCACTGCTTCGCCAAGATGGTTGAACAGATTGCAGGTTGCAGTTGATGCCGCGATGAGGCGCAACGTCTTGTGGCGGAGGACAAACGAGAGTCCTTCACGCAATTCCACTCCGATGGGCTGCCGGTCCTCCCGTGGCGGCGGCGTTTCGGGGGTCCGGATGAGAAGCAGCGAGATGACCGAGGCGACGTAGCTGACGGCATCCACCATGACCGCGACCGGTGCCGTCAGCCACCCGATCAAAACGCCACCGAGGCCTGGTCCCGCGATCTCGGTCGTGGCACGGGTGAACTCGAGCTTGGAGTTGCCGTCGACGAGCGCCTCACGTGGCACCAAGGCGGGGAGGTAGGACTGGTAGGCGACATCAAAGAAGACAGATGCCGTCCCGGTAATGAAGGCCACGACATAGAGCTGGGGCATCGCCAGCGTCCCGGCGAGTGCCACCACCGGGATCGACCCGAGGGCCACCGCGCGGACACAGTCCGTCGTGATCAGGATGCGGCGTCGCGGCAGCCTGTCCGCCCACACCCCGGCGATCAGACCGACAAGAAGGAAGGGCAGGAACTGGAACGTCCCTAGCAGGCCGGCCTGAAACGGTGTGGCGTGCAAACCAATCACTGCGGTCAGCGGCAGGGCAATGAAGGAGACCTGGGTACCGGCCTCGCTGATGGTCTGCCCGACCCACAGCTTGACGAAGTCGCCGTGCCGGAAGAGGGAGGAGCCAGCCATCGCGACATCATGCCGTGACAGATCAGATTGGCCCTTGTTGCCAACGGGTCGCAACTGCTAACCTGTGGCAACAGTCCAGATCTGAGGAGCCTCGGTGGCCATTTCGACCCCTCCCAAGCGACCCGGAACGAGATCGGGTAAGCCACGCCGTCCCGTGATCGGACGGTCTCCTGCCGCCACATCGACAACGCCACCGATTGCTGCCGCGCCTGCCACCACAAAGCCCGGCATCGCCCGCCTGGACCGCTCGGACAAGATGCGCCTCGCTGGATTCGGCGGCGCCGTTCTCGCCATCAACGCCGCCGGCTGGGGCCTGCTCCTCTTTGCCGTGATGAGCAGCCATGCTGCCATCGGCCTTGGCGTCGGCTTCACAGCCTGGATGTTCGGTCTGCGTCATGCCTTCGACGCCGACCACATCGCCGCCATCGACAACACCACCCGAAAGCTCCTCGCTGACGGCAAGAAGCCCATGGGTGTCGGCTTCTTCTTCTCTCTCGGTCACTCGACGATCGTCTTCGCCCTCTCCTTCGTGATCGCCATCGCCGCATCAGCCGTCGCCGGCTCGGTCAAGGACGACGGCTCGTCGATGCACAGCATCGGCGCTCTCATCGGCACGTCGGTATCGGCGTTCTTCCTCTATGTGATCGCCGCCATCAACCTGGTGATCCTTATGGGGATCGTCAAGATCTTCCGGGAGATGCGCCGTGGTGAGTACGACGAGGAGACGCTGGAGAAGCGCCTCCAGGAGCGCGGCCTGATCAATCGTCTGCTCGGCCCGCTGGCTCGCTCCATCAAGCACAGCTGGCAGATGTACCCGCTGGGTGTTCTCTTCGGTCTCGGCTTCGACACAGCAACTGAGGTCGGGCTTCTCGGTCTCGCGGCCGGGGCGGCAGCGACCGGACTTCCTTGGTACGCCACGCTGGCGCTGCCGCTCATCTTCGCCGGCGGTATGTCGATGATGGACACCGCCGACGGCGCGTTCATGAATGTCGCCTACGGCTGGGCCTTCTCAAACCCCGTGCGCAAGGTCTTCTACAACCTCACGATCACCGGCTTGTCCGTGGCTGTCGCCATCGTCATCGGCACTATCGAGCTTCTCTCGATCCTTGCCGGCTGGTTCCACCTCTCCGGTGGACTGTGGAATCTCGTCGGCGACAACGGCGTCGATCTCAACATGGTCGGCTACGGCATCGTCGCCATCTTCATCGTCACCTGGGCCATAGCCCTCCTCGTCTGGAAGTACGGCCGGATCGAAGAGCGCTGGGCAATCCCCAATCAGCCCGCGGCCTAGAGTCACGACATGACGTCGAGTGAGCATGTGCACGACAGCACTCATGCCCACGACCACGTCCACGACACACGTGACGCGGACCAGGACAATCGCGACCTGCTCCGCGGCCTGGGTCTAAGGGCGACGCCGCAGCGCCTTGGCGTGCTCCGTGCATTCCGTCATGCCAACGGGCGTCATCTCTCGGCCGACGATGTCTGGCAATTCGTCCGCGCTCACGAGATCGGCCTTGACCGTTCCACTGCCTATCGCATCGTCGCCGGCCTCACTGATGCTGGCCTCCTCAAGGAAGTGCGCTTCCATGACGGTGTAGCGCGATTCGAAGTCCAGACCCGCCACCACCACCACGCGGTCTGCACCCGCTGCGGCGCCTCAGTCGACGTGACCAACGACGCCATGAACAGCCTGCGCAAGGAGCTGATGGCAGCCTACGGCTTCGTCCTCACCGACGATCCACAGTTGCTCGCCGGCCTCTGCGCCGATTGCGCCCCTGCCTGACCTCAGATGATGGCGACGAGCAGGACAGCGACCAACGCACCGCCCAGCTCATAGCCGAAGGCGCTCACCGGAATCGCACTCCGGCAGGTGCGGCAGCGCCCGCCCAGCATCGCAAAGCTGAAGACGGGCACAAGCTCGTGCCACTCCAACGTCCTGTCGCAGGTATCGCACTTCGACCGGCCTTCCATGGCGCCATGCCAGCCGCGCAGGCGGACCACATGGAGAAAGGAGCCGATTGCCGCGCCGCCGATGGCGGCGAGGAGTCCAAGGATCGCGATCATCAGCCGCTGTCGCGCGTAACCGCCTTGGGGCGATGCCGCTGCAACTCCTCCGGATACAACGACCGCAGCCGCGCGTCCTCGTACATCACATGCCCGTCGCGGATTAGGTCATTCAGCGACGCCTCAAGCGTCTGCATCCCCTCGCGGGATGACATGGAGATCACGTTCCGCAACTGAGCCGCCTTGCTCTCGCGAATGAGGTTCCGTACAGGCGCATTCGCTATCAGAACTTCGAACGCGGCCACGCGGCCGCCGTCCGAGCGGGGGAGCAACTCCTGGTGAATGACCGCAGCCAGTGATCCGGCGAGCTGAACGCGGATCTGCTGCTGCTGTTCACCGGGAAACACATCCACAATGCGGTTCACCGCCTGGGTGGTGTCGTTGGCGTGGAGCGTCGCGAACACCAGATGGCCCGTCTCCGCGATGGTGACAGCCATACGAATGGACTCGAGGTCGCGCATCTCGCCGACCAGGAGCAC
>JBEPVH010000117.1:0-6492 GCA_041691115.1 bacterium
CGGTGGTGGTAACGGCACCCAGGTCTTCGGCTGGGTGTGCGGGCTGCGCGCCATCAACCCGCTGCCTGCGGGTGGCGGCCTCATCCGGTAGTACGACGGCGACGGCATCGCGCCCTCGCCGCCTGCCGGGGGGCGGGGTGTGTAGGCTGCGGCGCCATGCCGCAGATTCATCTCGTCAACGCCCTTGAGATCCTCGATTCGCGAGGCAATCCCACCCTTGCGGTTGAGGTCCGGCTCAATGGGGGATCGGTGGGGCGGGCCATGGTGCCGTCGGGCGCGTCGACGGGCGTTCACGAGGCTGTAGAACTGCGCGACGGTGATCCCACCCGCTATGGCGGCAAGGGTGTGCGCCAGGCGATCAAGAACGTCACTGACATCATCGGCCCGGCAGTAGCCGGCATCGATGCCAATGATCAGGCAGGTCTTGACGCTCGCCTCATCGAACTCGACGGAACTCCCAACAAGAGCAACCTCGGCGCCAACGCGATTCTCGGTGTGTCGCTGGCGTCGGCGCATGCGGCTGCCGCCGCGGGGAGCCAGCCCCTGTACCGCCACATCGGTGGCGCTGATGCGGCGTTGCTTCCCGTGCCGCTGCTCAATGTCCTCAACGGTGGAGTGCACGCGCAGACCTCGGTGGACTTCCAAGAATTCATGCTCGCCCCGCACGGCCCCGACACATTCGCCGACGCGCTCCGTGTCGGGTCGGAATGTTTCCACGCATTGCGCGCAGTGCTCAAGGAACGTGGACACGACACGGGCCAAGGCGACGAAGGTGGTTTCGCTCCGTCGCTGCGTCATAACGAGGAGGCCATCGAAGTCCTCCTCGAGGCCATCGTCAAGGCGGGATACACGCCCGGACGCGACGTCTCGCTGGCACTCGATCCCGCGTCATCGGAACTGTTCAAGGACGGCGCGTACCACCTCACCGGCGAAGGCGTGACGCTTTCGCCCGAGGAACTGGTGGCGTTATGGACGCGCTGGTGCGATGCCTACCCCATCGTCTCCATCGAAGACGGCATGGCCGAGGATGACTGGGACGGCTGGAAGGCCATGACCGACCGCCTCGGCGAGCGGATCCAGCTCGTGGGCGACGATCTCTTCGTCACCTCCGTCGAGCGCCTCAGCCGCGGTATCAGCGCAGGAGTGGCCAACTCGCTCCTGGTCAAGGTCAACCAGATCGGCACCCTCACCGAGACTCTGGCTGCCATGGCCATGGCGTCTGAGGCCGGGTATTCGCGAGTGATGTCGCACCGCTCGGGTGAGACCGAGGACACCACCATCGCCGACCTCGCCGTCGCCACGGGCGCCGGCCAGATCAAAACGGGAGCCCCCAGCCGCTCCGAGCGGGTGGCCAAATACAACCGTCTGCTGCAGATCGAGAATGAACTCGGCTCGCGTGCCAGATATGCTGGTGCCGCAGCCTTCACCGGCTCGGCAGCCACCACACACTGACCGGGGTACCATTGCCCGGCGTATTCGCCTTCGGAGGTCGTTGATCATGGCTGTGCTGCGGCTCGCCAGTGGCTCTGATGTCACCGTAAAGCTCACGGTCGCTGAGGCTGTCGCTGCCCTCGCGATCACCGCCGGATTGGACGACTTTGTGGAGATGCCCGGCGATGAGGGGCCCGTCCACATCCGCCCGGCGGGCGTGATTGCCGTCCTCGACGACACTCGTCGCAACCGCGGCGCGGGGTTCCGAGTAGGGGCTGAATCCGCCTAGGACCGGCCTCCCGCCTCCCGGCAATCGCTGGCGCTTCCCATAATCACGGGCATGGCTCGCGTATTTACCTGTGTTCGTCGTGGCGCGTAATACCGTCACTCGGCGCCGCGGGCACCGCCCGACCGACGATTCCCTGGGTCCGCCCGCGGGGATCGTGGCCATCGTTGGGCGCCCCAACGTGGGCAAGTCGACGCTCTTCAACCGGCTGACGGGCCAGCGCCAGGCCATCGTGGATGAGATGGCAGGCCTCACCCGGGATCGCCTCTACGGCGTTGCTGAGTGGACAGGCCGCCGCTTCACCGTGGTTGACACCGCCGGTCTCGATCCTCGTCTCATCACCGATGACCCCGGTATCGCCGAGCTGACCGCCGGGACGCAGGCCCAGGCGCGCATCGCGATCGAGGAGGCAGACCTCTGCATCTTCATGATCGACGTGAAAGACGGCGTCACCGGTCTCGACTCTGACGTGGCAGAAATCCTGCGCGCCGGTGGCACCCCGGTCATCCTCGTCGGCAACAAGGCGGACTCGGGCAGCAATCAACACTATGGCCACGAGCTCTACAGCCTTGGTCTTGGGGACCCGATCCTCATCTCAGCACTCCAGGGAACTGACACCGGCGACCTCCTGGACAAGGTGCTCGAGCTGCTGCCGCCTCCCGAAGATGCAGAACCCGAAGCACCCGATGAACTGAGGCTCGCAATCATCGGCAGGCCCAACGTCGGCAAGTCATCGCTCCTCAACGCACTCGTCGGCGAGGAGCGCGCTCTGGTGTCATCCGTTGCCGGCACAACGCGCGACGCGGTCGACACCGTGATCGATCATGAGGAAGGCCGCATCCGCCTCATCGACACCGCCGGCATTCGTCGCCGCGGCGTCGTCGACACCAATGTTGAGCATTACTCGCTGCTGCGCTCACTTCGTGCGCTGGAGCGCTGCGATGTCGCCATCCTCGTTGCCGATGTCGGCCACGACGGCGTCGTCGCTCAGGACCGGCATGTCGCGGGCTACGCAGTGGATGCCGGTAAGGGCGTGATCATCGTTGCCAACAAGTGGGATCTTCTCGACACCGAGACGCGTGCCGATCCCGCTGTGCTCAAGGCGATTCAGAAGGCCTTCGACTTCATCCCGGGCGTTCCCGTCCTGACGTTGTCGGCCATCCACAAGCGCAATATCGAGAAGGTCATCTCCACAGCTGCGCAGGTGGCGAACGCTCGTTCCACGCGAATTCCCACAGCAGCTCTCAATAACCTCATCCGTACTGCCGTCAACGAGCACCAGCCTCGGATGCACAAGGGCAGGCGCCTCAAGATCCTGTACGCGACCCAGGCGAGCACGCCGGCGCCGACGATCGTCCTCTTCGTCAACGATCCGGACCTGCTGCACTTCGCCTATTCGCGATACATCGAGAACCGTATCCGCGCGGTCTTCGGATTCTCCGGAACCCGGATGCGCATCGTGGCGCGCAAGCGCTCTGAGTCTGACAAGTAGTGACCCGGATCGCCGTCGTCGGAGCCGGGTCCTGGGGAACGGCCTTGGCGGTGACGCTTGCACGATCTGGCGATCCCGTCACCCTGTGGTCGCGTAACGCAGCCCTCGCCGAGGAGCTGACGGCAACGCGCACAGCAAGCACCTACCTGGCAGGGACCAAACTCGCCGACTCGGTGGTTGTCACCACCGATCTGGCAGCGATCGCCGGTGCTGAGATCGTCATCCTCGCGGTCCCCACACACGGCATGCGTGATATCGCCACCCGCGTCAAGGAGCATGTGTCATCCGGCGCGGTCGTCGTGTCGGCGGCCAAGGGCTTCGAGGTGGAGACCGGCCTCACGATGACACAGACCCTCGCCGACGTTCTCGGTGATTCCATCCCCGTGGCGGCCCTGTCCGGACCCAACATCGCACCTGAGATTGCTGCCGGATTGCCCGCCGCCACGGTCGTCGCCGCCACCGATGCCGATGTCGCTGCGCGCGTCCGCGACATCCTCAACGGCAAGCAGTTACGCGTCTACAGCAACGACGACGTGCTCGGTGTCGAGTACGGCGGTGCGCTCAAGAACGTCGTCGCCATCGCCGCAGGCGTCTGCGACGGTATCGGTGGTGGCGACAACGGCAAGGCGGCAATCATCACGCGTGGCCTCGCCGAGATGGCCCGCCTCGGGGCCGCCGCCGGAGCCAACCCCATCACTTTCGCCGGTCTCACAGGCTTAGGCGATTGCGTGGTGACCTGCATGAGCCCGTTTTCCCGCAACCGAAGACTCGGTGAAGCGCTGGGAAGAGGGGAGACCCTCGAAGTGGCCTCGCAGGGCTCGATGGTCGCCGAAGGTGTCAACGCCACCCGCGCCGCCGTTGTCCTGGCCCAGCACCTCGGCGTCGACATGCCGATCGCAGCCCAGGTCCATGCGGTTCTGTTCGAAGGCAGAACGGTCGCCGACGCCCTGACGGGACTGATGACCCGCGGGGCCGCCGCCGAGATGCGCGGCCTGGGACTTGAGGCGCTAGCGCCCGATACGGGACATTCGCCCGCCGAGCGCTAGCACCAATTCCTACTGCTGCCCTGCCGTCATGGCGCCGACATGAAACTCCGGCGGACAGGGTTGGAGGCCTGCAGGCGCGGGCACGACCAAAGGCGTGACGGAGTAGGCGTCGTTGAAGCTGACTCCGAGTCCGGTGATCTCCGGGCATGCTGAACCGGATGACACGTCGCTGAACTCAATGATGAATTGCCCCCCGCCGCTGCCAGCACCGGGGGTGGCTGTCGCGGCCTGACCCCCGCCATCCAGCTGAGTGAATTCCGTACGCGCAGTAGTTCCGGAGAACAGGGTTACCTTGGGATAGTCGAGTATCGGATCAACGGGGCACGAGACCAAGGTGTCGCTCGTGATGTGCATTGTGACGACGATCACGCGATGTCCGGCGAAGGACCCACCTTCCGATGCGGACAACGTTCGAGCGCATCCTCCCAGTCGCGGGGTCAAGGACGGCGTGGTGGGAACGATCACTGCCGTCGCGGATGGAGCCAGCGTGGCAGCGGGCACTGGTGTTGCAACGGGTGGAGTTCCGCGCGTGCCGATGGCGATGACGGTGGCGGCGGCCACCACGGCGATGGCACCGACGCCGGCGAGCATGGCGCCACGGCGTGAACGCGGCGGCACCGTGGCAGTGCTGATGTCATTCACCGACGGGGGGACGCCAGGAGTCGTCTTCATTTCAAGGTACCTGTTGAGGTCCGATGCAATAGCGGGGTCGGGCGGGATGTGTTGTTCATCAGTCATCGGTCATCGCCTTTCGCAGCGCTGCGAGAGCGCGGTGGATGTGAGTTCGTACGGAACCGGCACTGCAGCCCATGAGCTGCGCGCATTCGTCGATGGTGTGGCCGTGGCGGTGGTGCAGCACGATCGCGGCGCGCTGTTGCCGGGACAGCGACATGAAGGCGTTATCCAGGTCGACCAACCGTCCCTCAAAGCGCGGATCGGCGGGAGCAGCCGTCTCCTCGGACGGAGGTGCGGCGCCTATGCGAATGATCCGGCGCCGGTGGTCGATGGCCTCGTTGACGCAGACCCGTGTAAGCCAGGCCTTCCGCCCCTGCGTATCCAGCATGGAGTTCCAGGAGCGCCATGCCTTGGACACCGCGTCCTGGAGGGCATCCTCGGCGTCGGCATGGTTGCCCAGGACGGCGTAGGCGATGCCGTACAGCCGGGTGCGTTCGACATTGAGAAGCCTGTCGAACTCAGCCGCTGCATCGGCGCTGTCGCCAGCTGTCACATGGGCCTCCGCGAGGGTGTTCACAACAAGAGGACGAATGAGTCGGGCCAATCTACTGACTCCCCGTTCCGCGCGCCGGAATCTCCGCCGATCGTTGGATAATTCGGCCATGGCCGATCAGCGCATGGATCCGCTTCCTGACCACCCGACCATTCGTGCCGATTTCGAGAACACCGACATCCACGGCCGGATCCGCCTCAACACGCTGGAGGCAGTCGACGACATCCGGCGGCTGGGAGTAGCCCTCGACGACGGTGTTGAACTCAATCTCGTTGACGACGACAGATCCGCGGTTGGGATCGTCTCCTTCGCAGAGCACGAGGCTGTCTGGGTGGCCGAGGTCGATTGGGACGATGTGGTTCCTGCTGAGTTCTCCTACGAGAACCGCAAGTTCCGGCCCACAAGCCCTGAGGAGATCGCCGAGATCCGGACATCCCTGCGTGCAGCGCACGGCCGTCTCTATGACCACCTCGAGAAGCTCTTCTTCCAGGTCGATCCGTACGACGTGGCCTACCCCGATTCCAACCTCGGGGAGCCCAACCCCGAGGAGTACGAGGGCGTGGTCTGGGAGGCTCTCCCCGGCCTCCGCTCCGATATGGACGACGAGGACATCGTCAGCGTCATCGTGGACGCCTTCCGGATGGAGTTCGAAGGCGAGCCCGTGAGCGCCGCGGCACGACTCGAGATCACGGCCGCCATCCCGTCCATCCGCGCCCTGCTGACTGCGACCGCCTAGATCGGCCCCGGCAGACGGTGCCTCCGGTATTGTCACCGGTGTCAGTCGCAGGGTCTTGCCCGGCGGCGGCACGCGAAGGTCGCTACGACGGTGCCACAGGCCCCCAGCCGGCACCTGACGGAGACCGGAAAATTCGCCGGAATTGAATATAAGTCCAGCGGCGGGGAGTAGCTCAGGTGGTTAGAGCACTGGTCTGGGGGACCAGGGGTCGCAGGTTCGAGTCCTGTCTCACCGACGCCCCTGTCACGCCACAGTTGAGCCCGTAACAGCCTC
>JBEPVH010000118.1:0-6480 GCA_041691115.1 bacterium
ATTCTCAACTCGCTCGGAGCCAAGAACACGGCGTCCGTGCTCCTCGTAGGGACGCAGGCCCAGCGCCTCGCCGTCATGGCGGACGTCACGTCGCGAGCCGACGCTCTCGCCGGGTATCGCCACCCCTCCACGATCTACCTGTTTGATCCCGGTAACCTGGGCGACCAGGATCCTGCCGCTGTGTCCCGCGAACTCCGCCGGGCCCTCGAAGCGACGCCCGAGGATTCGCCTGTCGTTTTCATCCCCAACGGGGCTGACTTGGCTCTCAACAACGGGCCGGTGATGAACGGGCTGATCCTGGCAATGGATCAGGGCCGTGGACGCTTCATCCTGGGAGCGACACCTGAGCAGGCGTTGGCGATCTCAGAGGGTTCGCGGGGCATCGCTTCTCGCGTGAAGGTGGTTCAGGCCGCCGGCAACAGCATGCATTCGCCGTGGGCCAACGGCCCCGGCTGGCAGGGTCACTGACGCAGCGTCAGGACGCCAGCTCACCCGGCGCGTCGGGGGGTTCGTTGACGGCGCGCGGTGGAATGGAGCGCATGGTGACGCGTCCCCAACCGGGTCGCTGACGGCGGCCAGGTCCCAAGCGGTAGCGGCGTCCTGCGGGATGAACTTCTATCGCGTCGAGGTCGGCGGGCATAAGTGCCGGCGGATACGTTGCCTGCGCCTCCGCGAGGATGTCCTCGCGACGGTCGCGCACCGACATGTGCGTCAGAGCCAGCGTTCCCACCGCGGCGGTACGGCCGACGATTCCCGCCTGTGCGCCGGTGGAATGTCCGCGGCGTTGCGCCCATGTTGTGCGGGTGCCCGTGAACGTCGCTTCATGCACCAGAAGATCGGCACCCCGCGCAGCTTCGATGACAGCCAGCGAAGGCCGCGTGTCACCAGAGAACACAACGCGCCGGGCGCGATCGCCGTTTTCCGTAAATGACCACGCGAGTGATGTCACCGTGTGATCCGTGGCGATTGCCGCGAGAGTTCCGCCGCCGATGTCGATGGTAGTGCCCGTACCGGCGTTGACAATCTGCACATCGAGACGGCGGGGCGCAATCGCGAGCGACGAGGTGACGCCATGCGGTGGTGCCGGGGCGTAGATCTGCAGAGGTGATGCGCGTCGTCCGCGTCCCGCTGCGGCGCCGAGCATCGCCGGCAGGCCCGCTGTGTGATCCGGATGCCAATGCGTCAGCACGATCGCTGTGATGGACTCGGGGTCGATACCTGCCCGCCGCAACTGGGTCAGGGCCTTGGCGCCGCAGTCCACGAGGATGTTCTGGTCGCCGTAGCGCAGGAGCATGGCAGCTGTCGATTCACGGCCGATACCTGACGCCGCAGTTGTGCCGAGGAACACGACCTCAAGGCGCGGCGGAGGCGGCGCCGGGCGCGGCAACGGAATCGGCAGATTGAACCGGGGCACCCTCTCTCCCAATGGCGGACAGCGCGCATGGTAGCCGGGCTCGTAACTCCTCGTACGGCATATGCGACCAGGTGGCCGTCAAGGGACCTGCGTGTCGCTGAGGATGAAGTAGTCGCGGACCCGCAGCGAGCGGTCGTCGACGAGCAGTTGCATGGTCACGCGATCGTGGGCAGCGTGGATATCGTGACCCTGTCTGCTCTGGCGCACCGATCTGTTGTTGAACTCGACCTCGGCGATGACACCTGCCGATGTTCTGTGGAGGCGCATGGCACCCGTCTCACCGAAGTCAGGTCGGAAGCGGTCGCCGGTGGCCAGGATGGGTTCCGCGGCCGCCCGCAACTTGCGCTCGGCGGCGGGCTCGACGTACGTGCTGAGGGCGACGCTGTGTCCCGCGTAGATTCGGGCGTAGTCATAGAGGAAACGCTCTACCACGTGAGCGATCTTGGGTCGGCTCTTGCCGGGGTCGGCAAGACGCCCCCTCAGGACACCCGCCATTTCCCCAGATTGACGATCCCGAAAGGACGCGGCGCGGACAGTCCACGTCAGGCGCGGCGGCTGACCGGCTCGATCCAGAAATCCTCGACCCGGGTGCACTCCAGGTCGACGACGACTGTCATTCGCATGCGCTGTTCGCGAGCCTCGACGGGGTCGCCGGCGGCGTCCTCGCGGATCGACCTGTCCTCGAATTCCACCTCGGCGATGACCCTGTCGGGCTCCTCGGTGACTGCCATGTCGCCCCATGAACCGAAGTTGGGGCGCATCGCATCACCCGTGGCCAGCACGGGTTCGGCAGCATCGCGGAGTTTGGCGGCGGCGACGGTGTCGACATAGGTCTCGAGCGTTACAGGGTGGCCGGCGAAAACCCGCGCATAGTCGAAGAGGAATCGCTCAACGATCCGGGCGACGGCAGCGAGCGAGGTGGTGGTCTCGGCGGTGCCGATGGCCAGATCCGGTAGCGGGAATGGCTGCTCATCGAGGATGACGGGGTCGATCTGCAATTCGGCTTGCACGCGGTTGAGGACGGCGCGGACGCGGCTCAGAGGGTGGTCCGGGAAACGCGCGTCGTACTTCTCGGCCTCGGCGAGGTTGGCGTCAAGCGGCTCGGTGCCGTCGTCCGGCTGGGGGATCCAGCCACGCATGACGTCATCGTCGTCGACATGGACACGGCCGTCGCTGAGCGCCTCGTCGGCCACGACGGCGTCGCGCTCACCGGTCAGGCCGCCCTCGCCGCATTCGACCTTGATGACGATGCTCATTGACTCGAACGGCAGCACCAGTGATGCCACGTAGATGCCACCCGCTGCGCTGTCGCGGGTGTCGCGCGGGCGCTTGCTGATGGAGCGCATCGCGCGCACTGCACCCGCGGTGACGATGTCGAACTCAAGGAGGCCGCCGCCACCCGCTTGCGCGGCGCGCCGCCGCTGCCGCCGAAGTTCATCCAGCGATGTGTCGCGAGGGATGTCGGGCGGGGTCGGGAAATGGACGAGCGTCACGCCACCACCGGCGAGAAGATTCCACGACACCTCGGTGTCGCTGCGGCGGCTCACCTGCCACCCGTCGGTGTCGAAACGGACGAGCTGCTCGAGCGGCGGCAGGGACATGGTCTCCCGGACTCCTGTGGACCCACGCCGGGCCGGTGGCCGTACCGCTGAACGATACGGTCCACCGCGCCCGAGTGGTGGGGTCAGCGCGCTGACATCCACGCCCGCGAACGCGCCGACCTATTCGCTGATGCCGCGGTCGGGTACACCTGGGCCGCCGAGCAGACCCTTGAGTGCACGGGCACGATGTGACACGGCGTCCTTCTGCGCAGGACCTGCCTCGCCCAGCGTCATGCCGATCTCATCGGCGTAGAACGCGGCGTCATAGCCGAAGCCGTTGTTGCCACGGGGCGACACGAGGTGCCCGTCGAGCGTGCCGCGCGATAACAACGTCGGCATACCCGGCCGCGCCAGGGCGACGACTGTGACGAAGCGCGCCCGGTTGTCGCCATGGCATTCGTGGGCGATGACGCTGAGAAGCCCATCGAGGCGGTCCGCATCGGTTGCGTGTGGGCCCATCCAGCGGTGCGAGATAGGACCGGGCCAGTTGCCCATGGCCAGCAATTCGAGACCGGAGTCCTCGCCGAGAGCGGGGAGGCCGGTTGCAGCTACCACTGTCTCAGCCTTATGCCGGGCGTTGTCCTCATAAGAGGTGATTCCCTCGGTGATCTCGTCGACCACCCCGACCTCGGCCATCGTGACCACCTTGACGTCGCAGGCGACCATCAGGCGGCGGAGTTCGACGAGCTTTCCAGGGTTCGCGGACGCCAGTACCAGCGTCGAGACCGCGGGTTCGGTGGCTTCGCCCTTCACGGCGCGAATATCCATCGCCATGGCGGACGCGGCACGGACAAAGCGCCGGACGTCGTCCGTCTGGAGCGGTCGAAGCCTTCAGCGCTCTTTGGTGGGCGCCGAAACAGGGCCGCGACAGCTAAGTCCGGGGATTGCGCCCGATGGCATCTAGACTCCGCTCCATGGTGCAGATCCATGAAGGCGCGTGGCAGGAGGTCGCGGAGAACGTCTACGCACGCCGCCACGAGCACATGAGGCTGAATGTCGGGCTCATCGTCGGCGACGACGAATGCATGCTCATCGACACCCGGAGCTGGGCAGCGCAGGCGGTGGAACTGGCGGACGCCGTAAGCCGGATCACCTCGAATCCGATTCGCCACGTCGTCAACACCCACGGCCACTTCGACCACTGCTTCGGCAACATGGTTTTCAAGGACGCAGCTATCTGGGGACACAAGGGCTGCGTCGATTTCCTCGCTGAGACGGGGGAGAACCAGCGCCGCATTGCCACGTACGGCATGCGTGACCACGCCGAGGATCTCAAGGCTGTCGAGATCGTGCCGCCGAACCGCCTCGTCGAAACGATGTCCACCATTCTGGTCGGCGGCCGCCGCATCGAGATGCTCTACCTGGGACGCGGCCACACCAACCACGACATCGTGGTGTCGGTCCCCGAAGCCGGTGCGATTTTCGCCGGCGACCTGCTCGAAGAGGGCGCGCCGCCCGACTTCGTGGATTCATACCCACTCGACTGGGGCTCCACCCTGGCGCTCCTGATGTTCCAAGCCCCTGACGTCTTCGTGCCCGGCCACGGTGATGTGCTCGATCTCCCCTCCGCCCAGGATCAGGCGGCCGTGATTAAGAAGGTGTCGGCCCTCTGCGTCGGAATGATCAAGGGCGAGCTGTCCGAGAACGACGCGCTGATGCGCTCGCCGATCCCTGACGCGACCATGCAGCAGGCGCTCCGCCGGGCCCGCGAGACCGCTCCCACGGCGTAACGCCGGGTGACCCTCCTAGCCCTGCGGCACGTTAGAGTGCGCGCCTGATCGTCAATCTCGCCGGAGCCGTGTCCTGATTCCCGATCCCTCCTGGCCAACCCATCGAGTACCCGCCGCGGGCCTGCCAACGTGGGTAACGCCGGACCCCGCTCAACCCCCTGTGCACTTCCTGGGTGGAGGGCACGAGGTGAGGGTCGTCCAGGTGATGGGCGCGTGGTCTCAAGTCCAGGCCAGCAACGGATGGACCGGATGGGTGGACGGACGCAACCTCGAGCCCCTGCCCCAACCTGCCGCTGCACAGCCGCCGCCGTTCGTGCCACCGGCACCGGTCCCCGTCGCACCCGAGCCGGCTGTGGCACCCGCTGCTGTCGATGCACCCGCACCGGTGGTCCAACCTCCTCCCGTTCCCCAATACGCGCCCGTCGCGCAACCCGTGCCGATGGCCGAGGTTGCGCTGCAGCCGACGCCCGCTGAGGCAGCAGCGGCTCCGGCCGGTGGAGTTCCTCGCTTCCGCGACATCCTCAAAGCCTTCCCCACATGGCTCAAGCACCACGTCATCGAAGCGGTGATCACCGCGTGCATCGGCTTCGCCATCGGCTGGGTCATCAACGTCTGGCTCATCGGCATCATCAACTCTGGAACCAACCAGGACGAGGCGTTGGGCGGACCTGGCGCCGGCACCGGCAACTGGCTTCAGGGGTCGGTGTTCTGGGCCATGCTGTCGATGGTCCTCTTCCTGATCATCGGCTACGTCCGGACTGCCGGATTCAGCCGCTTCATCAAGGATATGAAGGGGCTGCCCGGCGCTTTTGACGGACTCTTCCGAGGCCAAGGTAAGACAGCAGCGTGGGTACACCTGCTCTGGGGTGCCGGCGTCTCACTGCTCATCACCCAGGTGTTCGCTCCTGCAGCGGGAGCCGCCTTCGCCGTCGGCGCACTCGTTTTCCTGCCGTCGGTCGTCGGCATGATCGTCTGCGCTCTGCTGGCGCGGATCGTCGGAGCCGTCATCCACGTGTTCAAGCCGGCCCACCATGCCGCCTCCACGGCGATGTCGGGCATGGCGGTCGCCCTCGTCGGCGCATCGCTCGCGATGCTGCTCGGCGGATTCATCTTCGCCAATGCGTCGGTGCTCGAGCACATCGGCCCCAACGCGCGCTGGGTTCCCGGCGTTGTCTTCATCGGTATCGCGCTCTTCATCTCGATGCAGGGGCGTCCCGGCGGGACCCCGACCGTGATGGCGCTGTTCTCACTCACCGCAGTCATCTGTGCGCTCATCCCCATCACCGTGTTCGCCACCGACGGCGGCTGGTCCGAATGCGGCCTCGGTGACGAGAACAGTTCGATCCTCGACCTGCTCGGAAAGTTCAGCAGTTACACGCAATGCGAAGGCGCATCACAGGTCCTCGCAGCTGCAGGTGTCGGTGGTGTCATCACAGGGCTCGTCGCCCCGTTCGGCACATTCATCGGCCAGCTCGTCGGCAATGGAACGGGCAGTGGCCCCTGGTGGAACAGTCTGACGGGTGGCGAAGTTCCTCCCTTCGGGCAGGTAGCACCTCCTGTCGGTGATCCGCCTCCCGGCGAACAGCCACCCGCTGAGCAGCCTCCCACCGGTGATGGCACCGGCGGCGGCGCTGACCCCAACGCAGGTGGCGCTGATCCCAATGCGGGCAATGTTCCGCCGCTCCCGCCGCCCCCCCCCAACATAGGTGGCCCGCCCCGTGACCGCACTCCAGTT
>JBEPVH010000119.1:0-6465 GCA_041691115.1 bacterium
CCGCAACGTCAACTCCCTCGACGACGAGGTCGGTGACGTAGATGGGTTCCAGAGCAGCATTCTCCGGCTGCAGCCGGACTCGCCCGTTCTCACGATAGAAGCGCTTGACGGTGACCTCGGACTCGCCCGTGGTCTCGTTCTCGAGGCGCGCCACGACGATGGTGCCGTTGGCGGGAGCCTCGTGGCGTGGCCGGACTACGACGATGTCGCCGTCGTGGATGCCGGCGTCGATCATCGAATCGCCGTGGACGGAGAGGGCATAACTGTCATCGCCGCCGGCGATTTCAGGTCCCACAGTGATGTGGTCCTCGACGTTCTGCTCGGCGAGCACAGGAGTACCCGCGGCGACGCGTCCGATGAGGGGCAGGTGGACTATTCGAGAATCGGCCGCGCGATGAGGCTCGCCACCCACCACCTGGACCGTTCTGGACTTCGTGCCGTCGCGACGGATGAAGCCCTTGGTGACCAGGGCGTTGAGGTGGTTTTGCACCGTCGAGGACGACGACAGGCCGACGGCCTGGCCGATCTCTCTGACCGTGGGTGGATAGACATGGGTTTCGGCATGACTGAGCAGGAAATCCATGATCTGCTGCTGCCGGGGGTTCAATGTTTCAGGCATCGGATCCGCCTCCTCCTCGGGTGGGCGCCCGGAACATAGCACGGATCGGGGCCCTGTGCAAACAGATGTTCTGTCAGCCCAAGATCTGGCGGGCGACAGCTTCCGCGGGAAGGGCCGCGTCGACCCAGCGGACGTGGTCGTCGCGCCGCAGGTAGGTGCGCTGCGCCTTGGCATAGCGGCGAGTCCGGTCGGCGATACCCGTGGCCGCGGTGGCGGGGGAGATCTCCCCCGCCGCCAGGGCGATGGCTTCTCTGCATCCGATACCGCAGCCGGTGATCACTTCGGCGGCGACACCAGCTGCGAGCAAACGCGTGACGTCGGCGACAGCATCGCCCGACTCGATCAGCCGTTGGGCCCGGCGCTGAATCCACACGGCATGGGCTGTCTTATCCGTGTCGAGGCCTGCGAAAATCGTGCCCTCGGGAAGAGTCGGCCGGTTGCCGCGGCGTCGCCAGGCATCGGCAAGTGGCGCCCCTGTGTCATCAAGGATTTCCAGCGCCCGTATGACGCGCCGGGGATTGGCGAGGTCGAGACCGGCGGCTCCCGCGGGATCCCGGCTCTGCAACTCCTTGACGAGCTCCCTGAGACCGTCCGGCTGTGCCGCAACCGCCATGCGTGCCATACGGCGCTGCGGGTCGGGTGGCGGCAGCGGGTCGAGGCCATAGAGGAGCGAGTCAATGAACAGTCCCGTCCCCCCTGTCACCACAGGCGTCCCCTGCCGTGCGCGCACCACGTCGATGAGTGGCGCTGCCTGCGCTAGCCAATCGGCGACGCTAAACGGCGCCCCCGGCTCACGAATGCCGTAGAGATGATGGGGTACTGCTGCGCGTTGTTCGGCGGACGGCGCCGCCGTGATGGCATCGATTCCGCGAATCACCTGTCGTGAATCAGCGTTGATGATTTCCACACCGGGCAGCAGAGACGCAAGCGCAATCGCTGCATCCGTTTTGCCCGTCGCCGTGGGTCCGGCGACGATGACCAGCGTCGGAGTCACACCGGCGGGCGGCCGAAGGCGCGTCGCAGTGTGGTGTCACTGAGCACCATGACAGTGGGCCTGCCGTGCGGGCAGGTGATCGCATTGGGCGTTGCCGCGAGGCGCTCCAGCAACCTCGTTTGCTCGGCAGCACCGAGGGAATCTCCAAAGCGCACAGCGGAATGGCAGGCAACAAGCGCCGCCACCGCATGACGCCGCGCCGTGTCGTCGTGTGGTGCTGCCAGTGTGTCGAGCACGTCGCGAACGAGACGCTCGGTGTCGGCATCGCTCGATTCAGCGGGTACGGCACTGCAGCGCAGAGTCGTGGGTCCAAATTCCTCGACATCGAACCCGCAACCGCGCAGCCAGTCGCCGCGCGCTGCAAATGTCTCCATCTGTGCGGCGTCGCACTCCACGATCGCCGGGATGAGCAGCAGTTGTACCTGCCCGGCGGTGTCAGGACTGGGTCCGGAATTCTCCCAGCGCGCCAGGATCTCTTCGTAGAGCACCTTTTCGTGCGCCGCATGGGGATCGATGAGTACGACACGTCCCGGTGCGGCTGCGACAAGCCATTCATTGCCGGCCTGTCCCAGCGGTACGAGGCCGGCGAGAACATCGGCAGGTGTCTCCGTCGGCCGCTGCTCTGTGACGGGTCCAGTGGCGAATGCGGAGGCAGGCTCGGCATCGCCGAGTTCAAGGACGGGAGCCAGTTCGGCATGCGACGCCGTCGCCGTCCACGACACAGCACCTGTGAATGCCGATGCGTCCTGCAATGTCGTCCAGCAGGCACGCTGCACCGCCGCGTAAACGCGGCCCTCTTCGCGCAGCTTGACCTCGCGCTTGGTGGGATGGACGTTGACATCCACCTCCGTGGGATCGATCTCAATGCTGACGACACCGTAGGGATGGCGGCCGAGCGGCATCACGCCGCGGTAGGCATCCTCGATGGCCACGATGAGGGAGCGATTGTGGACGCGGCGCCTGTTGATGACGAGGATCAGCCCGGCACGCGAACCGCGATGGGCCCTCGGTTGCGAAATGCAGCCGGTCACCGTCACCGTTCCCGGGGAGCTCATGTCCATCAGTTCGCGCGTCGCATCAGCGCCGAAGATGGCGCCGGCAGCGTCGCGCAGGGTTGTGCCCGACGTGCGGACCGAGCGTCGCCCGTCACTGTTCAACGTGAACGCGACATCGGGATGCGACAGCGCCAGGTCGCTAACCATGCGCCCAATGGCCGCGGTCTCGCCGCGCTCCGTCTTCAGAAAGCGCAGTCGCGCCGGAGTGTTGAAGAAGAGATCGCGCACCTCGATGGTGGTGCCGGTGTCGCGGGCTGCGGTCACCGTCTCGTCGAGGGTGCCGCCGCGCGCATGCAGACGGGCGGCTGCACCGTCACGCGCCGACGTTATTTCTACGTCGGCAACGGCGGCGATGGACGCCAGTGCCTCGCCGCGGAAGCCCAGAGACGTCACGCCTGCCAGATCATCGATGACGGAGATCTTCGACGTCGCATGACGTGCCAGTGCCAGTGGCAGGTCGTCGCGGGCGATGCCCCTGCCGTCGTCGGCGACAGCGATCCTGACGAGGCCACCGCCCTCGGTGGTGATGTCGATGCGTGTGGCACCGGCATCGAGTGCGTTCTCGCATAGTTCCTTGACGACGGAAGCCGGTCGCTCGATGACCTCACCGGCGGCGATGGCATCGGCGACGTTCTGGTCGAGGCGTTGGATGCCGCCGCGGGACGCCGTGGTCACTGCACCCGTGCCTGCCACTCGGCAAGCTTGTTGAGTGCCGCCAGCGGTGTCAGGCCTGACAGATCCAGTTCGGTGAGTTCCTCAACGACAGGATGCGCCGGTGCTGCGATGGCCAGGTTCAGCTGGTCGGGTGCGTCCACCGGACTATCGAGGGGACGCTCGCGCTCCAGATCTGCGAGGAGGGTGCGGGCGCGCGACAGCACCGACGCCGGCACTCCTGCGAGCTTGGCCACATGGATGCCGTACGACCTGTCGGCGCCGCCGGCAACGATGCGATGCAGGAAGGTGACGTGATCGCCGTCCTCCTCCACCTCGACACGCGCGTTGCGCACGCGCGGCAGCCTGTCGGACAGCGCTGTGAGCTCGTGGTAATGCGTGGCGAACAGTGTTCTGCAGTTGAGGTGCGGCGCCTCATGTATGTGCTCGACGATCGCCTGGGCAATCGACAGGCCGTCATACGTCGATGTGCCGCGGCCGATCTCGTCGAGAATGACAAGTGACCGCGCCGTCGCCTGGCGCAGGATCGCCGCCGTCTCCGACATCTCGACCATGAATGTCGACATGCCCGACGTCAGATCGTCGTGGGCACCGATGCGGGTGAAGATGCGATCGCAGGCGCCGATGCGAGCACGGCGCGCTGGAACCATCGACCCCGTTTGCGCCATCAATGTGATGAGCGCGATCTGACGCAGGAATGTCGACTTGCCTGCCATGTTCGGGCCGGTGAGCACGATGACGCGCTCGGCAGCGTCGAGCGAGCAGTCGTTGGCAACAAATGAGCCCGGTGGCAGCGCCTGCTCCACCAAGGGATGGCGTCCTGCCTCGATGTCGATAACGGCCGACGTGTCGACCTCGGGGCGCACCCAACGTTCCTGAATGGCGACCTCGCCAAGAGACTGTGAGACATCGATGACAGCGATGGCGCGTGCCGTTTCCAGAAGGGCCGGTGCCTCGGCGGCGATGCGCGCCACGGCGTCGTCGATAAGTTCGCACTCGCGGCCCAGTGCCCTGTCCTTGGCGGACAGGACGATGGTCTCCTGCTCCTTGAGGTCGGGCGTGATGTAGCGCTCGGCACCGACAAGCGTCTGCTTGCGCATGTAGTGCTCAGGAACCGCATCGCGCTGCGTGTTGGGCACCTCGAGGTAGTACCCGAAGACGCGGTTGTAACCCACCTTCAGCGAACGAATGCCGGTGGCCTCGCGCTCGCGCTCCTCAAGCGACGCGATGAAGGCACGAGCGTCGCCACCCGATGCCAGCAGTTCGTCGAGCTGGGCGTCGGCTCCGGGCCGGATTGCACCGCCGCCGCGCGCCTGAGGTGGCGGCTCGTCGACGAAGAGTGCCATCAGATGCTCGCGCAGCGCCGGCAACGGATTGAGTGCGGTGGCCGCCTCGCGGAGTTCGACAGCGGAGGTGCTTTCGAGGTTGCGCGCAAGGTGAGGCACCGATCCGAGGGCGCGTGCCACTGCCACTGCATCACGCGGCGTGGCAATGCCCTGCACGGCACGGCCAGCGAGGCGCTCGAGGTCGCGGACATCACCGAGAAGATGACGCACCTCCTCGCGAATGCGTGGCTCCTGCATCAGCCAGTCGACGGAATCGAGCCGTGCATTGATGAGCAGCGGCTCCGTCAGCGGCTCCTGCAGGCGTTGCCGCAGAAGACGGGCTCCCATGGGGGTGCGTGTCCTGTCGAGGAGCGACACCAGCGGAGTACCGGCGTCGCTCATGGGCTGAACCAGTTCCAGGTTGCGTCGCGTCTGCGGATCCAGCCGCATCACCGTTGACTGGGCACGGGAACGGATGCGCAGGGTCTCTGGAGTCAGGATGACCCGGGCACGCTCGCAATGCGCTAGCACGGCACCGACGGCGCCCGTGACCGCGTCACCGGCGGTGAGCCCCAGGCCTTCCAGGGACCGGGTTCCTGTGAGATTTGCGATGCGTTCAGCGGCTCGTCCGGCGTCGAAGAGCGACGCTGCCAGATAGCGCCGCGGTGCGCGCCGCGCCAGCGATTCCGGCACGTCGGTGCCGTCGGGGACGAGGATCTCGGCGACGTCGAGACGCTCACATTCGTCGGCAAGTGCTGCTGCTGTGATGTCGCCTGGAATCAGGGCTACCTGGATGTCGCTGCCGGCGGCGTCGTAGGCGGCGAGCCCGGTGCCGTTTGCGGTGGGCAGCAGTGCTACGCAGCGTGCGGTGCGGCCATCATCAAGCCACTCGTCCTCGATGATGATTCCCGGGGAGAC
The DNA here is from genome assembly GCA_041691115.1 of bacterium. Lineage (GTDB taxonomy): Bacteria > Chloroflexota > Dormibacteria > Aeolococcales > Aeolococcaceae > JBEPVH01. The sequence continues at coordinate 5,584 of JBEPVH010000119.1, forward strand.
AACACGGGTTACCTCCCGGCGCACCGGTTTGCCTGTGATGACCTCGCCGACCTGATCCCAGAGGGCGACCGACTGTCCCGCGTCCAGCAGGCGACGAACGTAGCCGCTGATGGAGTGATGCGGCACGCCGCACATGGGCATGCGTCCGGAGTTACCGAAGCCGCGTGATGTCAGGGTGACGCCGAGAATCGGTGCGGCGGTTTCGGCATCGGCGCCGAAGAGTTCGAAGAAGTCCCCGAAGCGCGCCAGGACTATCGAGTCCGGGTGCATCTCCTTGACCTTGCGGTATTCCTTGAGTGCGGGCGTGGAGGCATCCGCCAGTTCCAGGGTTGCCTCCCTGCTGTCCCCTCCTCCCGGCTCCGCGTGCGGCGGAGCCACTCGTCCTCGCGTCACGCGACAGCCACCCCGGCGGGAACAGCGGTGAGCTGCGACGCTGTCGTCTCGACGACGCGCGCCACGATGAGGTCACCGGGTTGCGCTGTCACGTCGACGCGGCACGTCCGGCCCTGGCGGGTGCGGCCGTAGACACCGCCCGCTGTAGCTGTGCCCTCGACGAGCACCTCGACGTCGCTGCCGACGAGCGTGGCGTTGATTTCGGCGGCGATGGTGCGCTGTACCGCCAGCAGATGGTTGAGGCGCCGCTTCTTCTCTTCGATGGGGACATCGTCGTCGCGCCGCGCAGCCGCAGTACCGGGACGTACCGAGTAGGCGGCGAGATGCACGGTGTCGAAACGCACGTCGCGGAGAAGCTTCTCAGTACCGAGGAACTCCTCCTCGGATTCGCCGCAGAAGCCGACGATGACGTCTGTGGTCAGCGCCATGTTGGGCACCGTTGCCCGGGCACGTCCGATGATGTCGAGGTACTGCTCGACGGTGTAGAGC
>JBEPVH010000120.1:0-6455 GCA_041691115.1 bacterium
GATTTGGGCATCCGGCAATGGATCGGGCGGCGGCAGCACGCTGTACGCGCTCGATCCTTCTACAGGAGTGCAGTTCGCCTCGTACACCATGGGCTCGATGGCGCATTTCGCCACGCCGACGTCGGCGGGGGGAATCATCGTCACTGCTCAGGCGGCCGGCACATCAAGTCGTGTCGTGGCACTACATCCTGCGCCCGGCGTCACGCCGGGCACGGGCTACGTGGCCGACGCCTACGGCGGCGTGCATCCGTTCGGCGGCGCCGTCGCCGTCAGCGTCACCGGCTATTGGCCAGGACGTGACCTGGTGCGCGGTATGGCCCCTCGTCCCGCGGCACCAACCAGTGGCTATGTCCTCGACGCCTACGGTGGCATCCATGAGTTCGGTGGCGCGCCGCATCTCACGGGCTCCGCGTACTGGCCCGGCTGGGACATCGCCCGTGATATCGCGATCGGGCCCGATGGACTTGGGGGTTACATGCTCGACGGCTACGGCGGTGTTCATCCCTTCGGCAATGCACCGGCGGTGTCGCCGACGGCGTACTGGAACGGATGGGACATTGCGCGCGGAATCGTTGAACGCCCCGACGGTCAGAGCGGCTACGTACTTGACGGATTCGGTGGCCTGCATCCCTTCGGTGTCAGCGGCAGCATTCCGGCGACGCCGCTTGTCACTCAGTACACGCTCGGCAAAGACCGTGCCAACGGCATCGTTCTGCGCGCCGATGGCACGTCCGGCTACGTGCTCGATGCCTACGGCAGCGTCAACAGCTTCGGCGGCGCACCGCCATCGTCGTCGTCGCCGTCATGGCCGGGATGGGACATCGCGCGCGATCTGACCCTCGCCGCTGACGGCCAGAGCGGCTACGTGGTCGACGGCTGGGGCGGAATTCATTCCTGGGGTGGGTCCCCCCGGTCGGTCGCATCGGCCTATTGGCGCGGCTACGATCTCGTCAGAGGCGCCGCTTGACGCATCTGGGTCGATTTTTGGCCTCTATTCCTGAATTCGGCCCGAATTTGACTACGCGGTCGTGAATACGGTCTAGAATGCGGCCCGTCGCTCCGGGGGGCTCGTCCCGCCGAACGAAACCAATTCGGAGGAGAGGTCCCATGCCCGTTACAGGCTATTGCCTTAAGTGCAAGAAGAACACCGAGATCAAGGACGCCCAGCCCATCACCATGAAGAACGGCAAGCCCGCCACAACCGGAACGTGTCCGGTGTGCGGTACCAAGATCTTCAAGATCGGCAAGGCCGCCTGATAGCGGTCCGTTGCAAGGGCTCGGAGACCTTAGGGTCTCCGGGCCTTTTCTTTTTCTAGTTGGCCAGCGATTCGCGGACGGCTTCGACGTCGAGCGTCTGCGAGTAGACGATCAGTTCGTCCCGCGCTTCGATGAGGACGCCGGGTCCGGGAATGACAGGCTCACCACGGCGCACGATGCACACGATGATGTCGCCGCCGGGCAGCGCCACATCGCCGACGAGCTTGCCGACCAGTTCCGACGTTTCCGGCAGAGCGACGTCGACAAGCGATGCGCCCGATGCCTTGACGTTGACGCCGCGCACCATCTCCGATCCGGAGAGCTCGGCTTCGATCAGGCCCATCAGCAATTCTGTCGCCGACACCGGCACATCGATGCCGAGCTTGGCGAAGACCTTGACGTTGACCGGATTGTTGACGCGGGCGATGGTCCGCGGTACTGCGAACTTGGCCTTGGCCAGCTGGCACGCGATGAGGTTGTCCTCGTCGTCGCCGGTGGCGGCCACCATGACGCCGGCGCGCTCGATGCCGGTCGTCGCCAGGAAGGACATCTCGTCGCCGTCACCGACCATGACCGAGACCGAACCCAGCTGGTGCTCGATCCATTCGGCGCGCGCCGCATCCTTCTCGACCAACGTCAGTTCGTAGTCGCGTTCGATGAGGTGCTTGGCGAGGTAGAAACCCACCTTGCCGCCGCCGACGATGATGACGTAGGGCTTCTCGGTCATCGTGCGGCGCTCTCGCCGGCAGCTGTCGTCGCCGCGCGGTTGACCCCGTCGGTGAAGTATTCGGTGATCAGAGCAGCACCCATCGACGTGGGGCAAAACGTCTCCAGCCCGAGGTCGCGGTAGACCTCTTCACGGATGGGGTCGTAGATGCGCGTGATCACTCGCTTGACGTTGAACACCGTCTGAGCGATCTGCGCGGCCATGATGTTGCGGTTGTCGCCGTTGGTGACCGAGGCGAAGCAGTCGGCATCCTCGATACCGGCGCGGCGCAGGACGCTCTCGTCGATGCCGGTGCCGACAATCATCTCGCCGCGGAACTCGCGGCCCAGGCGGTTGAACGCCGAGACACGCTCGTCGATGACGGTGACCTTGTGGCCCTTGGCATCGAGGTCCTGAGCGAGGCTGGCGCCGACGCGGCCGCAGCCGACGATGATCACGTTCACGGGCGGCGATTGTACGCGCCTCGCGCGCATCCTCCGGTGGCGGTGGATCCGCCTGCGATGGAGTAGGATTCCGCGTCTTATGCAGGGGTTCACGCCGCACCGCATCCTGGTGCCCGTTAACGGCGCCGACACCGACACCGAGGCGGTGCGGCTGGCCTGCCGTATGGCATTGCGGCAGCGCGCCAAGGTGCTCGTTGTCACCGTCGTCGAGGTCCGCCGTTCCCTGGCGCTGGGGACGGTTCAGAGCGACGAGGTGGACGCCGCCGAGGCGCTGCTCGACGCCGCCGAAGCTCTGGCCAAGGAGTACGACATCGAACTCGAGACCGAACTCCTCCAGGCGCGCGAGGCCGGGCCTGCCATCGTCGATGAGGTCACCGAGTGGAAGGCGGACCTCGTTCTTGTCGGCATGCCCTTCCGCGAGCGCTTCGGCGAGTTCTTCATGGGCAAAACGGCTCCCTTCATCCTGCGCAACGCCCCCTGCCGCGCTCTGCTGTTCCGCGAACCGCCCCCCGACTGACCCCGCGCCTATGTGGGCGCAGATACACAAAGATGCTTGACCTGGCGTGTCCTGCTGTGCCACCATGCTGGCCTTCGCAAATACACACAGGAGTCACGCCATGCACAGTCGTCGCCGCCGCACCCAGGTGGGAGCGCAGTCGCTCGAGTGGATCGGGCTGGGTTCGTTCGTTCTCGCCGCCATGACGGCCGCATCCGTCTACGCCCGCGACACGGCGGGATCGGGGCTCGGTGAACTCCTGCTCAACCACATCAAGGCGGTTGTTGGGCAGTGAGACGCCCCGCCAGGGGGGAGGGCGGCGCCGAGAGCCTCGAGTTCCTCGGCGCCGTCCCATTCGCCGTCATCGTCGCCCTGGTGCTGTGGCAGATCCTGGTGGTCGTCGAACAGCAGGCCGAGGCGGCAACCGACGCGCGGGTCCTCGTCCGTGACGCGGCACTCTGTGACGCCACCAGGCACCCCGGCCTGCGCGACATCGATGCGGGCGCCGCGGGCGGGACCGCAACTCTGACAACCGCCGGCGGCTACGTCACGGTCACCGTGACCCTGCCGCCGCAGGCAATCCTGCCGGGCGCCGATCTAAACCGCCTCGGCGTCGTACCGCCCTCGGCAACCGTATCGATGCGTCATGAGCCGTGCTAATGGGCGGCGCCAGAGCGGCGCCATGCTCGTCATCGTTGTCGTGATCCTGCAGTTGCTGGTGCTCGGCGGTGCCGTGGCCTCACTGCGCATCGCCGCCGCAACAGCAGCCGGGCACGCCACCATCGCCGCTGATGCGGCGGCGCATGCAGCGGTGGTGACCCTAACAGCTGATTCGGCCAGGGACGACTTTGAAATCACCCTGCAGGCAGGCGCCCTGTGCGCTATCGACAAACGGCAGTCTGTTGATGGTGGCGCGGGACAGTTGTGTGCCGCTGTCATCGCCGCCGCGCAGGACGCGGCGCAGCGCAACGGCGCCGTCATCGTCACGCTCCAGGTGGGCGCCGATCCCCGTGCCTACGTCACGACGACAGCACCTGCCCTCTTCGACGTGATCGTGGAGACAGAGGTCCCGGGACCTCTGGCGCGGCTAAGCAAGCTCTGCGCCGACATGCAGCAGCGCGAGGACCTCTGCTGGGCCCGCGGCTGGAGCGCCGCACGGTCTGTCGGATGAGAATCGTCCGTTGCGCCGCTGTTGTACTGCTGGCAACCTTTGCAACGCTCGTAGCCGCCAGCCCGGCGGCGGCGATGGCGCCCGTACGCCGCGATATCGCCCTGGCGGCGGCGCAGCGCGCCGGTGATGAGACGGGAGGACCCGCTCCCGACATGTCCGTGGTTCAGGCCATCTATGGCAGCAACGGCGTGAACATGAGCGGTATAGCCAGCGCCTCTGATCTCGAGGCAGTCGCCTCGCATGTCGACGCAACCGCGGCGCCCGCCGACCTCGCCACGTTCTTTGAGCCACGTCCCACGGGCACGTCGCTGCTGGTCCCCGAGCACGAGCAGGTGGCCATCTTCCTGACAGGTACCCGGCTTCTCGTCAACAATCCGCTCACCCATCGTCTCGAGATCCACCTCCGCGCCGAGCTCAGCGGCATCGCCGCCAGCGTTGCCGACGGCCCTCCCATCGCTCGTCCCGACACGCTGCGCGCGTGGCGGTTGCCGCCATCACGATGGCCGGGAGGTAACGCCGACGCGTCGCCGGGAGCCGGCCGTGTGGCCCTCACCAATCCTGCGGCCACAGCTGACGATCTGGCGTGGATGGGAGGACATCCGCGGGATGCCGACATCTCGCTCACCCACGTGGTCGTGGACGTTCTCAAGCGCCTCCTGATTCCGCTTGCCCTGCTGCTTCTCACCGTGGTGGCGGTGGTCGCTGACGGTGTCGCCAGGGCGCCGGGATTGCTGACGGAGCTGTTGCATCACCTCGGCTTCGCCGGTAGCGTGATCCTCACAGTTGCGGGGTTTGTTGGCAGTTTCCTGGCGACATCGTTCGATGGCCGCGGTCTGCACGTCGCCCTGCGCGTCGTCGCCGTCATCGTTGCTGTCCTCCTCTTCCCCGCCATCGCGATTCCGCTGCTGGCCGTGGTGGCGGCAGGATGGCTGCTGCAGCGCCTTGGCGTTCCCGTGCTGGGAAGCATCGGCGGCGCCGTGTGGGGCGCGTTCAACGGATTCGTCGGCGTTGTCATCACCACCTTCACGGGTGTCGAGGGCGATACCAGGACGTCGTTGTTCGCCGTCTTCATCGCCGTCCTGTCGGCGCCCGTCACATGGCTCCGGCCCCTCTTCGCGGCGACGCGCCTGCGCCGGGTCGTCGCGCTGGCCACGACGGCGGGGGATCTTGTGTCGCTGCGGCCGCGCGGCTGGCGAGTGGTGATCACAGCCCTCATGCGCCGCCGAGGCATCGCCGTCGCCGACTTTGGAGTGGCAGCGTCGCGCACCCCGCAGCAATGGCGCGCATTGGTGAGGTGGCGCGCCTGGGACCTGGCGTCCCTGGCATGGCGGCCGCGGTCGGTGGCGGGAGACCTGACCGGTCTCGCTACCGAAATGCTCACCGGCGCCGACGCCTCGCTGCGTGCCGGTGCCACGGGCGCACCGATGATCCAGGTGCGCCGCCTGCTCATGAACATGGATCCGGGACGCCGTGATGCCGTACTGAGTTGTGCAGCCCTTGTGTCTCGTCGCGCGGTCCCGCTCGTGTCGGCCTATTCGGCGGCAGGCAAGACCCATAGTGGCGCGGTCGCGCTGACGGCATGGGCAAGCGGATCGCCGCACATTCCCGTCAGCGCCGCGCCGCCCGTTGCGAGATCGATGACGGTGACACCGCCACGTCCGCCACGGCCCCGTCCCGGTCCTGGAACCCCCTGATTGTCCGTGACATGTCCGGGTTCCTCGGGGAGACTCGTACCTGTTGCCCGCGGATCCAGCCGCCGGCCAGGGGATGTTCAGACGATGCGATACGAAGGCAGAACGAGCTACGCCACACCTGGCGCTGCTCAGACAGTGATCGATGCCGTATTCAAAGCTCTCTCGGCCAACCCCGGGGAAGCCAAGTACACGCGCACATCGGCCACCGCGTTCACCATCACCGGTGTCGCCGTGACAGTTGGTGAGGGCAAGGACCAGGTCATCGCTCCGGCAACCTGCAACGTGTCGGCCGAGAACGTCGGCAACGGCGAATGCGAACTGACGGTCGGCTTCGGCGCCGAGCTCGATGCCTTTCCCGAGGCCCACTTCCCCATCGCCATCAACGTGATCACATCCGGGTCGCTGCAACTCTGCGACACCATGCTGACCATGGCCGAGCAGGCGCTCGGAGGTGCTGAGCCTCCCGCCGCCGGTGAACAGGGCGTGGCCTAACTAGCCGTTCACCGCAGTCGCGGTGGTCCGGGGCGCTTGCGCCGTCGGGCCACCGCGCTGTTATTTAAACCGCCTGGAAGCTGGCGTCAGGCATCCATTGACCCCACGATGCCGACGCCTGCGATGGAGGCAACCTTGTCGCCGTCGTCCATCCGCATGACTGTCTCTTATACAC
>JBEPVH010000121.1:0-6427 GCA_041691115.1 bacterium
CATTCTCGCACCGCCATCTGGCGCTCCACGATGAGCAGGACGGCAAGGCATACGTGCCGATGCGCCATCTCATCGGCGCCAAGGCGACGTTCGAGTTGCACAACTCGCCGCTATCAGAGGTCGGCACACTGGCGTTTGAGTACGGCTACTCGGCTGCATCCCCCGACACGCTTGTCGTGTGGGAGGCGCAGTTCGGCGACTTCGTCAACAACGCGCAGATGGTCATCGACCAGTTCATCTCGTCATCAATGGCCAAGTGGGCGCAGCGCTCGCGGCTTGTCCTCCTGCTGCCTCACGGGTATGAGGGGCAGGGGCCGGAGCATTCATCGGCGCGGCTTGAGCGTTTCCTGCAACTGGCGGCGCACGGCAACATGCGCGTCGCCAACTGCACCACGTCGGCGCAGTACTTCCACCTTCTGCGCAATCAGGCGCTGTCGCCGACGCCGCGACCCCTCGTCATCATGACACCCAAGTCCCTGCTCCGTGCCCATGCGGCGTCGGCGACACTCGACGAACTTGCCAAGGGCAGATTCCTGCCCGTCATCGACGACCCGACCACTGCCAAGCGGCATCAAGACGTGACGACTGTGCTTCTGTGCAGCGGCAAGATCTACCACGAACTGGCGGCGCATCCGCTGCGCCAGACCGCCACCGACCTGGCACTGGTACGCGTCGAACTGCTCGACCCCATTCCTTTGGACGAGATCCTCCACGTGGTGCGCAAGTACACCCATCTGGAGCAGCTCTTCTGGGTGCAGGAGGAGCCTGCCAACATGGGAGCGTGGCTGCACATGGCACGGCCCATCGGGCAGCGCCGGCCCTTCGAGGTGCGCTGGGATTACATCGGCAGGCCGCGCCGGGCATCTCCGTCCGAAGGCTATGCCGGCTCGCATCAGCTGGAGCAAGACAGGATTCTGGCGGAGGCGATGCGCACGTCGCGCGCCGTCCAGCGCCATCTCGAGCAGCAGAACCAGAAGCAAGTTCCGGCGCCGCGCAACGGTTCCAACGGCCCTGATCCGGACGCACCTGTGCCGCCGAAGAAGCCGGCGAAGAGCGGCCGATGACGTTGGCGGGGGCGGCACCGCCCACAGAAGGTGCAACAACAACGTCCCGGCAGCGCGTCGTCGTCCTCGGAGGCGGTCCCGCGGGTGACGTGGCGGCTCTGCGCGCGGCGCAACTGGGTGCCGCCGTCACCCTTGTCGAGCGCGCCGAGCTGGGTGGCACCTGCCTCAACTGGGGATGCATTCCCACCAAGGCACTCCTCGCGGGTGCCGATCTGTTGCGGCGGATTCGCCACGCCGAGGAGTTCGGTATTCACGTGGGCGATGTCCGCGTCGACTTCGCCCGGATGATGGCGCGCAAGCAGGAGATCGTCGAGAAGATGCGCGCCGGCGTCGAGGCTGCCTGCAAGCGACGTGAGGTCACTCTCGTGCGCGGCCATGGCGTCATCGAAGGCGACGCCGTCGTCGTCGACGGCACGGCGTTTCCGTTCGACCATCTCATCGTCTGCACGGGCACTGCCGCGTCGGGATTGCCGGGCATCGACATGGACCATGCGCGCGTGGTGACGTCGGACGGAATCCTCATGCTCGAGGAGATTCCGCAGCGCATGGTGGTCATCGGCGGCGGTGTCATCGGCTGCGAATTCGCCTCGCTGTTCGCAGCTCTGGGCACAAAAGTCACCGTCGTTGAGGTGATGCCCCAGATCCTCACAGGTATCGAGCCGAAGATCGTCACCCAATTCCGGCGGCTGATGGAGCGCGAGGGTGTCGTGTTCCACACAGGTGCCGCGCTGGCGTCCACTGAGTACTCGGACGCCGGGATCACCGCCACGTTGAAGGACGGCACTGTTATCGATGCCGATCTCATGCTCGTGTCGGTGGGGAGGCGGGCGCAGACAGAGGGGATCGGCCTGGAGGCCGCCGGTGTCGCGGTCAGCGAGCGCGGCTACGTCGTCGTCGACGATTACTTGCTGACGGCCAATCCGAAGATCCGTGCCGCCGGTGATTGTATCGGTGGTCTGCAGCTCGCCCATCTGGCGTCGGCTGAAGCGCATCGCGCTGTCGAGAATGCACTGCTGCACAACGTGCGCGCCATCGACAGGACAGTCGTTCCGTCGTGTATCTACACCCATCCTGAGATTGCAACAGTCGGTTTGAGTACAGACCAGGCCAAGGCGGCAGGACACGAGGTGCACACCGGGCAGGCGCGTTACGCCGGCAACGGCAAGGCGCTCGCCGAGGGCGAATCGGACGGTGTGGTGCAATTGGTGGCCGACAAGGTGACGGGCACGTTGCTGGGTGCAACCCTGATGGGCGCACATGCCGTCGAGATGATCCACGAGATCGGTGTTGCCATCAGCGACGGCCTGACCATCGACGAACTCGGCGACATCATCCACGCGCATCCGACGATCAGTGAACTGATCATGGACGCAGCACAGGTTGCAGAGGGCGTCGCCCCCTACATCGGTTAGGCGACACGCTCAGCGCGATTGCGAATGTGCGCTGCGTCGCCGCGGCGTTGTGCGTGATATGCCGACACCAGCGGTATATAGCCGCAGTCGCGCAGCATCGAATAGGGCACCCGGTCTCGATTTCGGCGTCCGCGGATACCTGACGCCGCGACGCGGATCTGTTCCTGGGTGAACTCATCGAGGACCGCCAGGTCGGCATCCGTCGTGAGAACGGGGAAGAACCACGCCGACCACGAGAAGTCCTGATGGCCACGTTCTGAGATGCCGAAGAGCTTGCGGTTGAGATGCCGGGCCATGTCGCGACAGACGCTCTCCGGCGTCGTCGTCCTGTCGCTGTCGCGCCGCTGCTGCAGCCGTGCTCGGCGGCGCACGCGAGCCCTGAACTTGGTGCCCGTGTGATCGGCAAGGCCGATGTTTTTACCGTCGTAGCTCATGCCGAGGAACTGCCAGCGCTCGCCGGGTGACGTGCGCCGGGTCTTGGATTCGTTGACGCACAGTCCGCGCTCGGCAATCGCGGCACGCACCACCGTCTCGGCTGCTGCCACGTCGGCTGCTTCGCCGAGGAGCAGGAAATCATCGGAGTAGCGCACTGCCCGGACTGGCAGTTCGCCGATGGCATGGTCAACGTCGCGCATGTAGAGATTGGAGAGGAGCGGGGCCAGCGGCGTTCCCACCATGAGGCCCGTACCACCCGTTGTCAGCAGGAACTTCTCGATGAGGGTGCGGACCAGCGGGTCCATCGTCACTCCGTCGAGGTGGCGCAGCGCGGCAACCGGATCGACGCTGTTGAAGAAGTTGGTGATGTCGAGATGCACAGTGGACGCGGCGTCGGCAGATGCTGTGAGGCGCGCCATCGCCGTCCGCGCGCCGCGGCCCCTGCGAAACGAATGGCAGACGTTGCCGAGCATTGGTTCGGCAGCCGGGGCCACGATCCTGTTGATGGTGCGCAACAGCAGGTCGTCGCGCGGTGCCGCGGTATGCACCACCTTGCCGCCGCCCTGTGCATCGCGGTTGATGCGATGACGCAGCACCGGCTCGAACTCGTAATCCCCGCGCTCCAGCAACGCGATCTGCCGTGCAACTGTGCCGTCGCCGAGCATCGTCTGACACCTGGCGATGAGCGCCGCGTCGCCGCGGTGACGCCGCGCCAGGTGATCGATCGTGGCCTTCCACGCGTCGATGTCGAGCAGGTTCATTGTCGTGCCCAAGCAGGGACGAAAGAATTTGAAGCTCCGTAATCTACGGACACCCGGAGGTACCCATCCCGTCCGCCTTCATGGACCACTGGGGGATGCGCTGCTCCGCGTCGAAGGCGCCCCGCTGCGGGGCCTCGTCTCTGCGGGCGACATCATAATGGTCCTGCTCAGGCGTGACAGGATGGAGGCGACATGGGCTTCATGCGCAGAATCTTCGGCCCAGCCGAAGAGGCATTGCGGCAGGCACAGGCGATGCAGGCGGCGGGTGTTGCCGTTCCCGGCATGGCGCCTCCCGCCCCGCCGTACACGACAACTCGCGGCGTGGCCCAGAACCTCAAGTTCGCGCGCGCCATCAACGAGGTCGTGACAGTTGCCGACGCCGCCACACGCGCATGGGCAGCCTCGCCGCCTGATCCGGCCTATCCGCATCTCGGCGTGACCCGCTGGGAGGCGGTTTTCAGCTTCGTCCTAGCGTCGGTCCCCAGCGCAGCGCGTTTCGAACTGGCCGTGGCACTCGACCCGGTGCCGTCACCTCCCGATCCCTCCGCCCGGTATCACGTGCCCGGCTTCCGCAACAGCGCGGCCCTGCGTGAATACGACACAGCGGGTGCCGTGGTCCGGACCTGGTCGTGCCATCACGGCGAGGGCGTCGTTTTCGCTCCCGGCGGCGGTTCGGGCAACCTGCTGCCGATGCGCTTCGACCCCGAGGGCCATCCTCCGGGGCCGGATTCGATCTACGTCACCGGAGCCTGGGCCACGGCCTAGCGGCGTCAGCCCGCGGTCTTGGCTCCCACCAGTGTTGCCGTCACGCGGAGTTCGGTGGTGGGGGAGAACGCCCGGGCAACGGGGCAGCCGGTGCGGGTGGCCTCGGCCTTCTCCTTGAAGGTGGCCTCGTCGCAGCCCGGAACCTCGGCGTCGGTGAAAAGGTCGATGTGGGTGATCGTCCAGCCGTCGTCGAGCTTCTCGAAGTTGACCTTGGCCGTCGTGTCGATGCGGTCCGGAGGATGGCCGGCGCGGGTGAGCTGACCCGACAGAGCCATCGAGAAGCAGCCTGCCGCGGCGGCTCCGATGAGCTCCTCAGGATTGGTGCCCGTGCCTTCCTCGAAACGAGAGGAGAAGGAGTAGGCGCCCTCGTAGGCTCCACTGCCGAAACGCATCGAGCCCTTGCCTTCCTGGAGCGTTCCCTGCCAATTCGCCTGAGCTTCGCGGACAGCCATTGAGGTCTCCTGGGACGCCTGGTGGCGCCGGGTCGGATGCGGGGCGCGGATTCTGGCACACTTCCCCGTTGCAGTGAATCCGACGGATGTCAGCGATCCCGACTACTTCCACAAGGTGGTCGATTGCCAGTACGCGTGCCCGGCGCACACCAATGTGCCCGAGTACATCCGCCTGATCGCCCAGGGCAGATTCACCGATGCCTACATGGTGAACCGGGAATCCAACGTCTTCCCGGCGATCCTGGGACGCACCTGTGACCGTCCCTGCGAACCCGCCTGCCGGCGTGAGCGTGTTGACGGCACACCCGTTGCGATCTGCAGGCTGAAGCGCGTCGCCGCCGACCTCAAGGACGACATCACTGATCGCCTTCCCACGATCAAGGCGCGCAACGGCAAGCGGATCGCCTGCATCGGCGCCGGTCCGGCATCGCTGACGGTTGCCAACGACCTGGCGCCCCTGGGCTACGAGGTCGTCATCTTCGAGCAGCACGAGAAGCCCGGCGGTCTCATGCGCACCAACATCCCCGCCTTCCGTCTGCCCGCCGCGGTGCTGGACGAAGAGATTGCCGTCATCGTCGACATGGGGGTTGAGGTTCGCTACTCATCCCCGGTGTCGTCGATGCGCGACCTGCTCGGCCAGGGCTTCGACGCTGTCTTTGTCGGCAGCGGCGCGCCGCGCGGCAAGGAACTCGACATTCCTGGTCGCCAGGAGGCCGGCGCCAACATCCACATCGGCATCGACTGGCTCGAATCCGTCGCTTTCGGGCACATCGATTCGATCGGCGAGAAGGTCCTGATCATCGGTGTCGGCAACACGGCGATGGATTGCTGCCGCTCGTCGTTGCGGCTCGGCGGCAAGGACATCAAGGTCATGGCGCGCCGCCCGCGCGGCTTCTTCAAAGCGTCCCCGTGGGAACTCGAGGACGCCGAGGAGGAGAAGGTCGAGATCCTCATCAACCATGCACCCAAGCGCTTCGTTCTCGAGAACGGAAAGCTCGTGGGCATGGAGTTCGAGGTTCTCGAGTGGGATGAGGGTGCTCGCAACTCGACGACGACGGGAACTGTGGTTCTGCCGTGCGATGACGTGATTCTTGCCATCGGCCAGGAGAATGCGTTCCCCTGGGTCGAGCGCGATCTCGGCATCGAGTTCGGCAAATGGGATGTGCCCGTCGTCAACGAAACCACGCATGAATCCACGTTGCCCGGCGTCTTCTTCGGAGGCGACGCCGCCTTCGGTCCCAAGAACATCATCTGGGCGGTTGCCCACGGCCATGAGGCCGCCATCTCGATCCACAACCTCTGCACCGGCGTCGACGTGACCGAGCGACCTGCGCAGGGCATGAATCTGTTGTCGCAGAAGATGGGGCTGTCGGAGTGGAGCTATCACAACGACTACAACCCGGCTTCACGACAGAAGATGACCCACGTCGACCTGACGGAGCGGTTCAAGAGCATCGCCACCGAGGTCGAACTCGGCTTCACGGCGGAACAGACGGCGCGTGAGGTCGATCTCTGAATAAACTTCGATGTGCAGAAAG
>JBEPVH010000122.1:0-6414 GCA_041691115.1 bacterium
GTGTATAAGAGACAGGGTCAGCGCTTGGGGATCATCCCGAGGACGCGCTCGTCGAAGTACACGATCTGGCTCTGCGGCAAGAGCAGCACACGCTCCGGCGCCAACTGGGCAACGAAGTCCGCATCGTGGCTGACGAGGATGACTGTGCCCTCGTAGTTCTGCAGTGCAGCCAGGAGTGCCTCGACCGACCGCGGGTCGAGGTTGTTGGTGGGCTCGTCGAGGAGCAGCAGGTTGGCGCTCGACACCATCATCCGCGTCAGCGCCAGCTTGGTCTTCTCGCCGCCCGACAGGGTTCCGGCTTCCTGGTTGGCGATCTCGCCACTGAGACCGAAGTGGCCCAGGGCGGCACGCAGTTCGCCCTCGGTGGCATCGGGTGATTCGCCGCGCAGATGGTCGAGAACGGTTTGCTTGGGATTGATGTCCTCGTGCTCCTGAGCGTAGAAGCCGAGATTCACGTTGGCACCGAGCCGGACGTTGCCCTTATCGGGACGCTCGCGGCCTGCAAGACAGCGCAGGAGGGTCGTCTTACCGGCGCCGTTGACACCGACGAGCAACATCACGTCGCCGCGCTGCACCAGGAACTCGACATCCGAAAAGACCTGGAGCTGATCGTATGCCTTGGCAAGGCCGTCCACCTCAACAACCTTGTCACCGGCACGGGCGACGGCAGGAAAGCGCACCTTCATGCTGCGTTGGGTCACCTGAGGTGCATGGTCCTTGAGGCGCTCGTTCAGTGAATCGATACGACGCTGCAGGGCGCGGCGCTTACGCGCATGGGTGGCGTTGCCCTTGGAGAAGATCTTCTTGGTCTCTTCCAGGCGGCCCGCCTCCTGGGTGATCGTCTTCGACGTATGCGCGCGCTGCGCCTCATTCTCGGCGCGCTGCCGGATGAAGTCCGAGTAGGTGCCGTTGTAGGCATCGATCTTCATGTTCTCCAGGGACAGCACCCTGTCGATGGCCGAGTCCATGAGCTTGACATCGTGGCTCACCACAAGAACCGTCGCCGACGTCTCGCGCAGGAAGTTCATGACCCACTTCTTGGCGGTGACGTCGAGATGGTTGGTGGGCTCGTCGAGGATGAAGAGATCACCACCGGCGAGCAGCAGGCCTGCAAGGTCAAGCCGACGGCGCTGGCCGCCGGAGAGAGCCGTCACGGGCGTCAGCAGCGCGTCTTCGTCGAGGCCCACGCCCGAGGCGATGCGGTCGGCAGTTGCCTCAAGTTCGTATCCGCCCTCGGTGGCGTAGCGCTCCTGCAACTCGCTGAAGTCGTGAATGACCTTGTCCAGCTCATCCCCCTCAAGGGTGGGCATGAGCGACGTCAGCCTGTCCATCTCGTGGTGCATGGCCGATAGCGGTGAGGCCTGCAGCAGGTACTCCAGCGCCAACTGCTCGGGATCCTGGGACTGAAGTGCCGACTCCTGCCTCAGATAGGCAGTCTTCTCGGGAACCTTGACCGTGCCGCCGGTGAGTGTGCCGTCGCCGGCGATGGTGCGCAGCAGCGTGGTCTTGCCCATGCCGTTGGCGCCGACCAGCGCCACCTTCTCGCCGTCGCGAAGCAATAGGGACACGTCACTCATGAGGACGCGGTTACCTATCTCTATACGGACGTTGGAGAGGGAGAGCACGCCTCAGCCTACCCCAGACCCGCGCGAACGCCGCAAGCGTCCCCCTGCCTCGACTACCATCCCGCGGTTGCGCCGCGTACGGCGCACGAGGAGGGGAAGGTGGACGATCCGAGAAACCGGCTCGCCGAGCTGTTCAATCTGGCGCGCACGCGGCTGCACACGCTCAAGGTGCCCGGTGCCGATGCCAAGGCCCCCCTGCCCCCCATCCATATCGTGCCGCACACCCATTGGGACCGCGAGTGGTACCAGACGTTCGCCGGCTATCGAAGCCGGTTGGTGCCTCTTGTCGAAGGCCTGATGGACCTCCTCGAGAAGTACCCCGACTTCAAGTCCTTCACCTTCGACGGCCAGGTCGCTCCGATCGACGACTACCTGGCGACGCTGACGGATGCCGACCGCCCCGCCACCGACGCACGCCTGCGCCGCCTCATCAGCGCCGGCCGTATTCAGATCGGACCCTGGTACACCGCCCAGGACTTCCATCTGGTCTCCGGCGAGACGACGATCCGCAACATCGAACTGGGCATGGCCCGCGCCAAGGAATACGGCTTCTGCGTCGACGTCGCCTACTGCCCCGATCAGTTCGGCCTCATTCCCGAGCTGCCCAAGATCCTGCGCCGCGCCGGCATCACCAAGGTGATCGGCGAGCGCGGCATGAAGCGCGAGTTGCCGTGGCTGTTCCGCTGGCAGGCCGCCGACGGATCCGAAGTCGACGTCTACAACATCAAGGATCACTACGGCGGCAGCGGCATGTCGGCGCAGGACATCCGCAGCGCCGCACGCAGCCGCGGCTTCACCACGCTGATCCTCTCCGGCGACGATCACACGGTCCCGTCGGCCGACCTCATCGCCCGCGCCGCCAAGGCAGGTGCCTCGATGTCATCGCTCGGCGAATTCTGGAAGGAGCTGCCGTCGTTTGCGGCGACACCCTTGCATCGCGGCGAGATCCGAGCCGCGGGCAATCACAATCTGCTGCCCAACGTCATCAGCAACCGCGTTGACCAGCGTATCGAGACCGCCCGCAGCGAGCGCCTGCTGGAACGTTACGCCGAGCCGCTGGCGCTCTTCGCGGCACAGCGCTACCCCCAGGGGTTGCTCGACCGCGCCTGGCACAACCTGATCCTCAACGCAGCCCACGACTCCGCGTGCGCTACCGGCATTGACGAAGTTACGCGCGAGGTTCGCGTGCGGGCACGCGAGACGTACGACACCGCTGAAGGGATCGTCGGCGACTGCACGCGTACGCTCGGACAGCGGATGCAACACCGCGGCCGCTACGTCTGGAATCCCTCGAACTTCGCACGGGATGTGCGGGTTCCCGGTGGCAACGGGAGAGAGCTCGTGGCGCACGATGTGCCGCCACTGGGCTGGGCGCTCCTGGTTGACGAGCCCGCTGCTGTCCCCCTGCCGCACACGCCAACGCCGCCGATCCGATTCGTTGACGAGGGCGACATCGGCGACACGTATACGTTCGAACCCGGTCCCACGGCACCTCATGACATCTCGCTGCCGTTGCACGTGGAGCAGCGCAGCGATGAGCCGTTCCAGCGCCTCACGGTCCGCTGGGAAAACCGCGACCGCGATCATCGCGTGCGCATCCACATCAAGCTGCCCGATGTTGCCGATCATTCGGTCACCGACACTCAGTTCGGCGCTGTGACGCGCCCCGCTGTCCCCGGACTCGAGATGAGCAACGACCGTCTTAACGGCTATCCCGCGAGCAAATTCATCATCGCGGGCGGTGTCGCCGTCCTCGTCGACCGCACAGCCGAGTACGAGCTTCTGCCCGACACCAACGAACTGGCGATCACGCTCGTCCGGAGCCACGGCAAGCTGTCCTACGGCGGCGGCGTCAACCGCCGCGGCGGTGCCGGTCCCCAGCTCGACACCCACGAGACCCAGATGCTGGGCGACGTCGAGTGGCAGCTGGCGGTGATGCCGTGGACTGCATCACCCGATGCCGAACTGCCATGGCGTGCTTGGGAGCAATTCATGCTTCCGATGCGCCGCTTCGAAGCACCCGGCGGCGGTCACCTGCCTGCTCAGGGAACGTATTTCAGCACGCCGCCGAGCGGCGTCCTCTCGGCCGTTCTGCCCGGCACCGTGCGTTCCTTTGAACCCACAGGAGCTCACAGGCTGATCGAGAAGCCGTTGACGCTCCGCGAACCGCAGCGCGACATCGGCAACGGGGTCGCCTGACGGGACTATTCGACGCCGCGCCCCGCGTACATGGCGTCGATGGCAACTGCGTACTTCTCGGCGACCACCTTGCGCTTGACCTTGAGCGTCGGCGTCAGCTCGTCGCCCATGGCGAAGTCCTTCTCGAGCAACGTCCAGCGCTTGATCTGCTCGACATGGCTGAGATGGCGGTTCACGTCCTTGACGTGAGCCTCGATGGCCACACGCACCAGAGAACTCCGCGACACAGCACCGAGATCGCCCTCGACGCCATGGCCAGCGGCCCAGCGCCGTGCTTCGTCGGGATCGAGCGTGAGGACTGCTGTCATGTAGGGACGCTGATCGCCGATGGCAACGGCGTTGCCCACCAGCTCATGGCCCTTGAGTAGCGACTCGATATTGCTCGGTGAAATGTTCTTGCCGCCGGCGGTGATGATGAGGTCCTTCTTGCGGTCGGTGATGCGCAGATACCCCGCGGCATCGACCTCACCGACATCGCCCGTTTGCAGCCAGCCGTCGACCAGCACCTCTGCTGTGGCGGCATCGTCCTTGTAGTAGCCCCTGAAAACATTCTCGCCGCGCACCAGGATCTCACCGTCTTCAGCGAGTTTCACTTCGATGCCGGGAAGCGTCGTGCCGACGGTGCCGAAACGCACGGCGCCCGGGCGGTTGATGGTGGTGACGCCGGTGTCCTCGGTCTGGCCGTAGACCTCGCAGATCTCGACACCGAACGACGCGAAGTGGCGGAGCACAGCCGCTGAGATGGGCGCTGCGCCGGTGGCCGCAATGCGCGCCTTGTCGAGCCCCGTTTGCTCGCGCAGCTTGCTCAAAGCAAGAGCGTCGGCTTTGCGGTAGAGCCAGCCGCGCACGGCACCGATCTTCTTGCCCTGCTCGCGCCGCGTGGCAACGGACTTACCGATGCGCAGGGCCAGCTTGGCAATGATGCGGCGGTGCACCGGCAGGGCAGCAACGCCGTTGTGGATTGTCTGGCTCATCTTTTCCCAGACCCGCGGTACCGCGAAGAACACCGTGGGGCGAACCTCTCGGAGCCGCTCACCCAGGTTGGGAACACCGTCCAAGAACCACACGGGGTTGCCGTAGATGTAGGAACGGAACTCGCTCACCTGACGCTCGGCAATGTGGGCCAGAGGCAGGTAACTGAGGACACGATCATCTGAAGACGCGTCCATCACCGTCGACAGTGCTGCCGTCGTGGCCATGATGTTGGCATGCGTCAGCAGGACAGCCTTGGGCGGTCCTGTCGTCCCCGACGTGTAGATGAGAGTGGCGATATCCTCGCGGTCCACGGCCGCAGCACGGGCGTCGAGTGCCATAGCGTTGGCATCGAGCGCATTCTCGCCCCGTTGCAGCGCATCGCTCCACGACATGACCAAGCCATCGGCCGACGGTTGCGTCAAGCCTCCCATGACCACGATGCGGCGCAGATCAGGCAGTTCGGCGCGGTGTGTGAGGACCTGCTCAGCGAGTTCTTCGGTCTCGACAACGACGACACGCGACTCGGAGTGCCCGAGCACGTACTGCGCCTGTTCGGCACTGAGCGTCTGGTACACGGGCACCGGCCGGCAGCGCAAAGCCAGTGTCCCCATATCCGCCACATGCCACTCGGGCCGGTTGCCCGCCCAGATGGCGATGTGGTCCTGCTCAGCGACCCCTTCGGTCAGCAGATATGAACTGAACCGCCGCGCCCCGGCACCAAAGCTCGCCCAATCGATGGCTTCGAACCCATCCCCGTTCCTGAAGTACATCGCCGGCTCGGCGGCACGTGAGCTGACCTGACCCGCGAAGGCGCGGACGAGGTCGGGAGCAATGGTGCCGGGCATGACCGGGGATTGTCAGGGCAGGGCTTGTACCGGCGAGGGACAAACGACGGACCATGCGGATGCTAGAGGTGCTTGCCGCCGTGCTCGCGGTGGGCCAGCATCTTCACGATCTCAAGCCCACCCTTGCGCCCGACGGCCGTGTCGTAGAGCCACGGCCACCAGCCGTCGATGACACCGTGGGCCCGGCCGAGATCGTTGACGGCACGCTGCATGTCATCCCTGCCGCAGGAGGCCCCCGACGGCGGACACGCCTTGTCTGGGTTTGACGTCACTTCAGCCACGACATCGATGCCGGGATTGAGAGCGCGGACCTCGGCGGCCAGAGCATGGGCCTGCGAGTTGAACAATGCAGGATTTGATTCCATTCCCTGAAGCTGCAGATCGATGATGTCCGCATGGCGCGCATCCCCCGCGACCAGCCGAGGATCGAGTGACGGTGCGGCGATGAACACGAGGTTGTGCTTCTTGGCAAGCTTCTCGATCTTGCCGGCGTAGAGATTGGGGTTGGCTCGCTCCGCCGGGGGCGTCAGGTCCCACATCTCGTTGTCATAAATGATGGCGGAGATATTTGACGGCAGCCCGTGTGCCATCTCTTTCTTCAACTCGGCGTAGCTGGTAACCATCAGGGCGACCTGAGCATTCCAGTGAGCCGGCACATCCTGCTGCGGATCAACGATGGCAACGTAGGTGCGCTTGTTGTCGAAGAGTTCCTTGGCCACCTGGCGGCTCACTGCCGAATGGTCCAGCAGCATTTCCAGATGGTGGTGGCT
>JBEPVH010000123.1:0-6290 GCA_041691115.1 bacterium
GAGATGAGCCGAGGTCCGAAACCCAGAGCGAACTCGTCGACGCGGATACCGAGAAGCTTGGCGAAGACAAAGTGCCCGAGTTCGTGGATGCCCACGCAGATGAGCAGGACAACCGCGAATGCGACAACCGTGAGCATCAGGCGCGGGCCGCCACCGCATCCTCGGTGTCGGCGCGCGCCCAGGCGTCGGCGCGCAACAGGTCGTCCAGTGATGCGGCGGGCATGTCACCGCCACGGTCGACGGCGGCAGCGACGAGCTTGACGATGTCTAGAAAGCCTGCCCGGCCGTCTATAAAGGCCTGGACGGCTATTTCGTTGGCGGCGTTGAGGACCGCCGGTGCCGCGCCGCCCCGTTCACCGGCGCGGCGCGCCAGAGAGACGGCAGGGAATACCGCGTCGTCGACCGCCCGGAATTCAAACGGCGATGCAGCGACGATATCGGCGGCAGGACAGACACCGGGCAGCCGGACACCGTCGTTGATCCCCAGTGCTATGGGGATGCGCATGTCAGGGATGCCCAGTTGCGCCATTGTGGCGCCGTCGCACATCTCCACCATCGAGTGAACCAGCGACGGCGGATGGATGACGACATCAATCTGCGCGTACGGAATGCCGAAGAGGAAGTGTGCCTCGATGACTTCGAGACCCTTGTTCATCATGGTTGCGGAGTCGATGGTCACCTTGGGACCCATCGACCAGTTGGGATGACGCAGCGCCTGTTCCGGCGTCACCGACGTCAGTGTTGCCGGGTCGGCGTCGCGGAAGGGACCGCCGCTGGCTGTCAGGAGGAGCCGCGATACCGTTGCCGGATCCTCGCCGCGCAGGCATTGCCAGATCGCGGAATGCTCGCTGTCGACAGGAATAAATCGTGATCCGGTCAGCGCCGCCTGCTGCGTCACCAGTTCACCGGCGAGAACCATGACCTCCTTGTTGGCAAGTGCGATCGTCGCCCCTCGCTCAACGGCAGCCAGCGTCGGCGCCAGCGCTGCGGCACCGGTGATGGCGACAAGAACGACGTCACAGTCGAGCGCTGCCACCTTGCAGATGGCATCCGCGTCGCCGGAGGCGACGTGTCGCACCCCGAATCGTGCAGCAATGTCGTTGAGTGCGTCAGCGTTGGTATGCGCAGTGACCCCCACCAGTTCGAACGTGTCGGGGAAGCGCTCGATGATGTCGCAGGCCTGGGTACCGATGGATCCGGTGGCACCGAGGATGACGACACGGCGCCTGCTCACGAAGCCGCCACCTGCAGCCACCAGTACATCACCGGGGCGACGATGAGAATGGAATCAAGCCGGTCCAGTAATCCGCCATGACCGGGAACAAGTCGTCCCGAATCCTTGACCCCACCCTCGCGCTTGAGCTTCGACTCGGCGAGGTCACCGCCCTGCGCTGCGACGGAAATGAGGAGTCCAAGGATGGCTCCCTTCCACAGCGGCATGCTGAGTACAAGGCAGACAAGTGCCGTCATCACAGCCACCGTGGCGATGAGAGAGGCGATAGCTCCTTCCACGGATTTCTTGGGCGAGATATCAGGAAAGAACCTGTGCTTACCGATGGCGCTGCCGACGAAATACGCTGCTGTATCACCGGCGATGGGGCCTGCCAGCGTCACCAGGATGAGCTTGGCGCCGTAGTGATCGACGGCACCCGGCGAGCGTGACAGCGCGACGAAGTAGCCAAGACAGAGACCGATGTATGCCGCACCGGCAATCGTCGAGAACCACCGTGCAGCCGGTGCCGCAAGAATGACCATCGCTAGGGCGCCGCCAACGATGAGAACCGCGAAGCCCTCATCGACGACGTTGAAGGATGCACCGCCGAAGCTGTCACCTGTGTAGAAGCGCTCCGCCCACCACACGGCGACGGGAACCAGCAGCCACTCGAAGGGCCGGGCACCGAATCCGGTGCAGATCGTTGTGAACTCCCAGCAGACGGCGACGGCGGCGACGCCGATGAGGATTTCCAGCCACGGCTCGCCGAACCACACGCAGGCGGCTGTGATAGCCGCCAGCACGGCGCCGGCGACAACACGAACCAGCAGGTTCATACAGGCACGCCGCCGAAGCGGCGGATCCGCGTGGCGTAGTCATCCAGCGCCGCGTTGACCTCGGTGGCCGCGAAGTCGGGCCAGAACACGTCGGTGACGTAAAACTCCGCGTACGCGGCCTGCCACAGCAGGAAATTGCTGATGCGGCGCTCCCCCGCGGTGCGGACGATGAGGTCAGGGTCGGGCAACCCGCCCGTGTAGAGAGCGGTTGCGAGTTGATCGCCAGTCACCTCGGCCATGTCGACGCCGTTGGATGCGAGATCATGAATCGCGTCGAGCATTTCGGCGCGGCCGCCGTAGTTAACGGCGACGTTGAGGATGGCGGTGGTGTTGGCTGCGGTGAGTTGCTCGGCAGCTTCGACTTTCTTGCGCAACCGCGGATTCAATTGTCCGATCTCGCCCATCGCACGGATCTGGATGCCGTTGGCATGCAATTCCTCGACCTCGGAGTCGATGGTCTCGCCGAACAACTGCATCAGTGCCGCCACCTCGGCGCGAGGGCGCGACCAGTTCTCGGTGCTGAAGGCGTACAGCGTCAGGATGTCGACGCCGCGTTCGTGAAAGGCTTCGATGACGGGACGGATGGCGCGCACTCCGGCGCGGTGTCCGGCCACACGCGGCATATGACGTGCCTTGGCCCAGCGGCCGTTGCCGTCCATGATGATGCCCACGTGCACCGGCAGATCCGGTGACTTCGGGGCGGGGATGGCGGCGGGCGCCGGTGGACGGTGCATCTGAGCAGTATCCGCGATGACGCGGAGCTAGACCTCGAGGATCTCGACTTCCTTGCGGTGCGCGATGTCGTCGACCTTGGCAACGAACTTGTCGGTGACCTTCTGAACCTCTGCCAGCTTGGTCTCGACCTCGTCCTTGCTGATATGGCCGTCCTTCTCCACCTTGCGCAGGTGCTCCACCTCGTCGCGGCGGATGTTGCGAATGGAGATGCGCGCCTCCTCCGCCTTGGACTTCACGATCTTGACGAATTCCTTGCGGCGCTCTTCGGTGAGGGCCGGCAGGTTGATGCGGATCACCTGGCCGTCGTTGTTCGGCGTCAGGCCCATCTCGCCCTTCTGGATCGCCTTCTCGATTGCCTGAATGGCGCTCTTGTCGAACGGCTTGATGACAAGAAGACGTGCCTCGGGCGTCGAGATGCTGGCCACCTGCTGCAGCGGCTGCATGATGCCGTACAACTCGACCTGTACCCGCTCCACGAGCGCGGGCGACGCCCTGCCGGTGCGGATGGCTGTCATTTCCTTGTGCAGAGCTTCGATGGACTTGTCCATCCGCAGCTCTGCTTCCATCAGACGCTCTTCGAGAGCGTCGCGAGCCTCGTCAGTCTTGGTGCGTTCGCTCATTGCTTCGCTCCCGTGGCGGCGTCGCCGGCGTCGACCCGCGTTCCGATGTCCTCCCCCATCACCACCCGCTCGATATTGCCGGGTGTGAAGAGGTCGAAGACGACGATGGGTGTGCCGTTGTCCTGGCACAGTGTCAGCGCAGTCGAGTCCATCACCGCGACGCCGCGGTTGAGAGCCTCGGCGTACGTGAGGTGTGAGAAACGGGTGGCATTGGGATTCTTCACCGGATCTTCGGTGTAGATGCCGTCGACCTTGGTTGCCTTGAGCAGCACCTCGGCCTGAAGTTCGGCAGCACGCAATGCAGCTGTCGTATCGGTCGTGAAGAACGGATTGCCGTTACCGCCGCCGAGGATGACCACACGGCCCTTCTCGAGGTGGCGGATGGCGCGGCGCGGAATGAACGGCTCCGCGACCTGGCGCATTTCGATGGCCGACTGCACACGGCAGTCAAGACCACGGCGTTCCAACGCCGCGCGCAATGCCAGGGCATTGATGACAGTTGCCAGCATTCCCATGTAGTCGCCGGTGACCCTGTCAAGACCGTTGAGGCTGGCCTCAAGGCCGCGCACGATGTTGCCGCCGCCGATGACGATGGCAAGTTGTACGCCGTGGGCATGAACGCGCGCCACCTCGGCGGCGATGCGCTCGACCGTGGGAATGTCGATGCCTGAATTGGCCTCGCCGAGGACCGCCTCACCGGAAAGCTTGAGGATGATCCGCCGATAGTGCGGGGCGCCGTGTTCGGGCTGGGCTGTGATCGGCATGGCCGACGAGGCCGCCTGCGTGCTCAGTCCGCGTCCGGCGTCGCGGCGTCATCCGACGCGGCGGTCTCACCGACCTTGAAGCGTGCAAAGCGAGCCACGGTGATGTTCTCACCGAGCTTGGCGACGGCTTCCTTGATCAGCTGCTCAACCTTCTTCGAGTCGTCCTTGATCCACGGCTGCTCGAGCAGGCAGATACCGGCGTAGAAGCTGTTGAGCTTGCCCTCGAGGATCTTGTCGATGATGTTGGCGGGCTTGCCCTCGACCTGCGCCTTGTAGACGTTGGTCTCGCGCTCGACGATGGCGGCAGGAACGTCCTCACGGCGGACGTACTGCGGCTGCGCACCGGCGACCTGAAGCGCCAGCTCACGGGCGAGTTCCTTGAAGTCATCGCCCTTGCCGACAAAGTCGGACTCGCAATTCAGCTCGAGCAGTACGCCGAGCTTGGCGTGCCCGTCGGAGCTGTGGATGTACGAGGCGATGCAACCTTCAGAGGTCGAGCGTCCGGCCTTGGATGCGGCTTTGGTCATGCCCTTCTCGCGAAGCCAGTCCTCGGCCTTGACCATGTCGCCCTCGGTGGCGACGAGTGCCTTCTTGCAATCCATCATGCCGGCACCGGTCTTCTCACGAAGCTGCTTGACGAGTGCGGCGGAGATGTCCACGGCCATTACGCCTCCTTGCCGTTGTCGGCACCGGCGCCCGCGAACTCGGTCTCGGAAACATCGGCTGCACCGTCAGCATTCTCAGCCTCGGCGGCGGCGCGCAATGCGGCGGCCTTGGCGTCCTTCTCGGCACGGGCGGCTGCCTCGGCCAATTCCTTGGCTTCCTGCATCTCACGCTCGTTGAGCAACTGCTGCCCCTCGAGAATGGCCTCGGCAAGCGTGTTGACGATCAGACGCACGGAGCGAATCGCATCGTCGTTGCCGGGGATGATGTGCTGAACAGCATCGGGATCGCAGTTGCTGTCGACCAGGGCGATGATGGGGATGCCGAGCTTGTTGGCCTCCATCACCGCGAGGCGCTCCTTCTTGCAGTCGACGATGAACAGCGCTCCGGGGAGACGCTTCATGTCGGCCATGCCCGAGAAGTTGCGCTCCAGGCGCTCGAGGTCGTCCTTGAGGACGTTGGCCTCCTTGGTGCCCATGCGCGCGAAGTCGCCGCGCTCACGCTGGGCACGGAGATCGGCAAGGGTGCGAAGACGATGCTGGATGATCCCGAAGTTGGTGAGCATGCCGCCCATCCAACGCGAGGTCACGTAGTTCTGACCCGACTTGGCACAGGCCTCCTTGATGGCGTCCTGAGCCTGCTTCTTGGTACCCACGAAGAGGATGCGGCGGCCGTCGGCGACGACCTGGCGGGCCGCGTCACACGCGTCGTCGAGCATCGTCTGGGTCTGCGCCAGGTCGATGATGTGGATACCGTTGCGAGCCGTGAAAATGTACGGCCGCATCTTGGGATTCCACCGGCTGGTCTGGTGGCCGAAGTGAACTCCGGCCTCGAGCAGCTGGCGGAGGGTAGTTGCCGGCATGCCGGTGCCTCCGTTTCTTGTTTTGCCTCCCCCCGGCTGACCCGTAGCCGCATCCCTCAGGGACACTCGCGACCACGCTAAAACCGGAGGTGTGAATTTCCGGCTGATCTTACCAGGGGCTACTTCGGCGCCGCCCGGCAGCCGGTGGGCCGCAGCGTGGCCACGGAGGTGGCGGCGATGTCGCGGCAGAGGGAGTTCACGCCCGAGGAATCCAGGACCTCGACCTCGCAGCCGCCACCCGGCGCCCCGACCACTCTGAGATCAAAGACCGCCGGGCCGTCGATGGCGTGCAGGGTCCTGTCGCGGCACTCGCGTTCGGCCACAACGAAGCAGCCCGAGGCCGCCTGAGACCTGGCCTGGTCCCACCTGCTGGCGTCGGCGGTGCCGCAGGCCACGGGCGACGTCGTTGCCGCCACCATGCCATCGCGCACGCCGGGAGCCCACATGGTTATGGCGACCAGGAGGAAGGCCGGGACCGCCGCCACCCAGAAGGCGGCGGCGTTGTCACCCCCGAGCAGCAGATGGCTGAGGCGGCGGAACTCCGCCACGGTGGCGATCACGGCTGTGGCCGCGGCCACCCGGGCGGCACCGACAGGA
>JBEPVH010000124.1:0-6269 GCA_041691115.1 bacterium
CACGTCACCTCGCCCTCGAGGCACAACTCGTCGAGCCAGCGCTGCTGATATCCGGTGATGCGCCGGGGCAGGATGTCGCGTTCCCACGCGATGGCGGGAATCTCGAATCCCTGCAACTGGCGGATGACCTCGACGACACCGCGTTTGCCGTCGCGCTTGCCCTCAGTGGAGAGGCCCTGACGGTGCAGCAGGTAGCGGATGAAGTCCTGTGCCGATACCGGGTCGATCTCGCTGCGCAGCTTGTCCAGCGTGTGCCGATGGATGCGCGCCAGAAGACGGCGGTCGCAGACCTGCTCGTCGATTGCATCGGCGGTGAATCGGCCCGAGAGGATGAGGCCTTCGCCTTGGAGGCGTGCCAGCGCTGAGCGAACAGCATTGGGCCGAAGTCCCAGGCGTGCTGCGAGGAACGCGGCATCGGTGGGGCCGAGCGTTTCGATATGGCCGCGGAGCGCCAGTTCACATGCGTCCTCTTCCGTCGACACCCCTGTATCGATATGCGCGGGCAGGGAGACCGGTGGTGTGATGGTTGCGCTGGGATGGAGAGCCTCGATGAGGCGTAGCGATTCCGTCGCGAACCACAGTGGCCCGGCATCCGTCAGCACCGCCGCGGCGCGGCCGGCTTGGCGCAGGACATCGAACCATCCATCCCATTCGTCATCAGGGACCACGACGACGAGCTGCATCAACAGATCGTGGAGTTCGTGTTCATCGCGTGGGTGTGGGCGCGCCTCATCGCGCACGCGTTCGATCGCGGCGGGATCGAGGGCGCCGAGATCGCGCTGGTGCTCGGGCAGCACGCGCCGCAGATTCACCGCCTGAGTGCGGCGCTCCTCGAGCGGTGCATCGTCGAGGAACGCGTACGGCTTGGCGTTGAGAATCTCGTGCGCGAACGGAGAGGGCTCGGTGGTGTCCCGGGCATGGAGCCGGATGGCGCCGCTCTCCATGCGCTGCAGCACTTCCCGGAGACGATCCAGGTCGATTGCCTCGTGCAGGCAGTCGTACAACGTCTGCTCGACGAGGGGATGGTCGGGAATCTCGACAGGACCTGCGGTGTTCTCCTGGCATTGCACCTGTGCCGGGAAGACAGCGGCGAGAAGATCGTCGCAGCGCATGCGCTGGATGGGGAAGGGCACCTTGCCGCCGGGGTTGTTGCGCAGCACCATCAGCGCGCGGGTGACGTTCCAGCGCCACCGTGTCGTGAACATCGGTACCGCCAGAACAGCCTGTCGCAACGTCTGCTCGACGATGCCGGACCGAACAAACGTGAACGCGTCCTCCAGCGGGAAGGAATGCTGCGGTCCCAGCGAGAGGACCACGGCGTCGTCAGTGGCCGCCGCCTGCAGTTCGAAGTCGAACGTGACGCAGAAGCGCTTGCGCAGGGCCAGCCCCAGGCCACGGTTCACTCGGCTGCCGAAGGGAGCATGGACGACCAACTGCATTCCACCCGACTCGTCGAAGAAGCGTTCGAAGACGACATCCTCCTGCGTTGGAATGACGCCCAGGGCGTCGCGCTCGGCGATGACGTAGTCGCGGATCTGCTCGGCGGCTGCTCCACTGACGCCCGTCTCGTCGGCTAGCCAGGCGATGGCGTCGTCGCCGCGCTCGGCCACCTCGGCGCGCAGGGCTCCTGTTGCTTCGGACAGCGCCCACGTCCGCCCAGGCGCCTCGCCAAGCCAGAACGGAACCGTCGGTGGCTGTCCCGCCGCATCGTCGACGCGGAGGATGCCCCGCGCCGATTCGACACGGCGAATGCGCCAGGAGTGAGAGCCCAGCAGGAAGACATCGCCCGCCATGCTCTCGATGGCCCAGTCCTCGTTGACGGTTCCCAGGAATGTCTCATCGGGGTCGAGCATGACGCGGTAGTCGCCGACGTCAGGAATGGCGCCGCCACACGTCAGCGCTGTCAGCCGCGAGGCGCGGCGGCCACGAACTGTGCCGCCGAGACGGTCGCGGTGCAGCAGAGCACGGCCCCGGCCGAGACGCGGCGACGGTCCCTCGGTGAGCATGAAGATGATCTCGTCGAACTTGGCGCGCTCCAGCGTTGCGAATGACGTGGTACGCCGTGCCATTGCGAAGAGATCGTCCTCAGACCACTCCTCACACGCCGTCTCGGCGACGATCTGCTGCGCCAGCACGTCGACGGGTGCGACGGGTGGTTCGACCTGATCGAGGTGTCCCTGGCGCACCGCGCGCAATAGAGCTGTGCATTCGACGAGCTCATCCCGGCTGGTGACGAAGAGACGTCCCTTCGATGTGCGGCCAAGAGCGTGGCCGGCGCGACCGATGCGCTGCAGGAACGTTGTGATGGCGCGTGGCGAGCCGACCTGGATGACCAGATCGACAGAACCGACGTCGATACCCAGTTCCAGCGATGCAGTGGCGACGATGGCCCGCATCTCGCCGTTCTTGAGGCGTTGCTCAAGGTGGAGGCGGCGTTCCTTGGAGAGCGAGCCGTGATGGGCGGCGACATGCTCTTTGCCGATGCACTCTTCCAGGTGATGGGCCACGCGCTCGGACATGCGCCGGGTGTTGACGAAGATCAACGTGGTGCGGTGTTCATTGACGAGCTGGCCCATGCGCTCGTACAACTCGGCCCACTGCTCATTGGAGGCGACAGCACCCAACTCGGTCTCGGGGATTTCGATTCCGAGGTCGAGGTCGCGGCGGTGTCCTGCGTTGACGATGGTGCACGGCAGCGGACTGCCGGAATCGTCGAGACCTGTCAGGAAGTGCGCTGCCTCCTCGATGGGATGAATCGTGGCCGAGAGACCGACGCGTACAGGGCGCTGCTCGCAGAGGGCGTCGAGGCGAGCCAGCGAGAGCGCGAGGTGGCTGCCGCGCTTGTCCCTCATGAGGGCGTGCAACTCGTCGACGATCACTGTCCTGACCGAGCGCAGCAGCTTGCGACTGCGCTCCGCGGTGAGCATCAGATAGAGCGACTCGGGAGTGGTGACGAGGATGTGGGGCGCATCCCGGAGGATGGCGGCGCGCTCCGACTGTGTGGTGTCGCCCGTCCGCAGGGCGATGCGGATATCGGGGATGGGTCTGCCCATATCGCGCGCCACGGCGGCGATCTCTTCCAGAGGACCCTGCAGGTTGCGGCGGATGTCGCTGCTCAGAGCCTTGAGAGGGGAGACGTAGACGATGTCGATGTGGTCGGGCAGTTCGCCCTGCTCGCCTCGCCGCACCAGCGAATCGATCGAGGAGAGGAACGCAGTCAGCGTCTTGCCGGATCCCGTGGGGGCCGCCACCAGGGTGTCGCTACCACCGGCGATGGCCGTCCAGCCCTGCTCCTGGACTGCCGTGGCCGCCTCGAAGTTGCCGCGAAACCAGGCGCTGACGGCAGGATGAAAAGAATCGAGGGCGGCCATCGGTCCATCGTAGTACGTCGCAGTTCTCGGGTCGATGAGCGCTCCCTGAAGGCCCGTATACTCGGCCCGAACAGCCATTGAGGAGCGGGCGATGAAGCGGATCAGGGTGGGGGTCATCGGCTGCGGCGTGATCGCGCAGATCATGCATCTGCAGTTCCTGCGCGAACTCCGCGATCAGTTCGAGATCACAGCCCTCTGCGACCTCAATCCCGTGCTCCTCGAGGAAGTCGGCAACCGCTTCGGTGTCGTCACCCGGTTCGACAAGTGGGAGGACCTCATCGCCGCCCCCATCGACCTGGTGATGATCCTCTCGTCCGGCGATCACGCTCCGGTGGTTCTCGCTGCCGCCGCGGCAGGCAAGAACATCTTCGTTGAGAAGCCGATGGCTCTTTCGTCGGTCGACGGCCAGAAGATCGCCGACGCCGTTGCCGCCGCCGGGGTGACGTTGATGGTCGGCTACATGAAGCGCTACGACGCCGCCTATGAGCGCTGCCGCGACGAAGTAACCAAGTTCTCTGAACTGCGCCTCGCCCGCACTCTCACGTTGGAATCGCCGTTCGAGCCGTACGTCACGCACTACGGCCTGACGCATCCGGCGCCGCCGCCCGCGGATGTCTTCGCTGCTCTGGATGCGGAGTACGGAAAGTTCTCGGCATCCCAGTCCAGCCGCCGCTCGTTCGACGGTCCCGACCAATCCTCGGATTCACCGTCGACGCCGGAATCCGTCGCCAAGAAGGTGTATTCCGGTGTCCTGCTGCAGAGCATGATTCATGACATCAACGCCATTCGCGGCGTGCTTGGTGAGCCGGAATCTCTGGATTCGGCGCAATTGACATCGACGACAGTTCAGGTGTCGCTCACCTTCTCAGGCGTGCCGGCAACGATGTCCTGGGTGGACCTGCGTCCCGGTATGGCGCGGTACCGCCAGGAGTTCTCGTTCTACGGCCCTGACAAGCGCGCGACCCTGCTGCTGCCCTCGCCATACCTACGCAACATGCCCATTGAGCTCGTCATCGAATCCGGCGACCGGGCCGGACAGGCGTCGCAGGCGACGCACATCACATCGTCGTTCGATGCGGCGTTCCGTCGCGAACTGATCGACCTCCATGCCTGCATCACCAAGGGCAAGACACCGCGCACCGATGCCACAGACGGCATGCGCGATATCGCACTGTGCGAGGCGATCGTCACCGTGGCGCTCACCGGCAAGCCATTGCTGGCGCCGACGGCGGCAGCCCGGAGCATTGCACCCGGCTCGTAGCTGAGGCGCCCTCGCACATGCCCCGGACCCTGATCAAGGACGGCACCGTCGTCACGGCGACAGACACACGTCGGGCTGACGTCCTGGTTATCGACGAGGTAGTTGTTGCAGTCGGACACGAGCTTGGCGAAGGCGACAGTGTCATCGATGCCAGTGGCCGCCTGGTGATTCCCGGTGGTATTGATGTGCACACGCACATGGAGCGTAGAAGCGAACACTCGGACAACTTCGCCAGCGGCACCGCTGCCGCGGCGTGGGGTGGCACCACAACCATCGTCGACATGGCGACACAGGACTTCGGTGAGAGTCTGCGCCAGGGACTCGACAGATGGATGGCCTTCGCCGACGGTAACGCTCACATCGACTACGGCTTCCACATGATCATCCGTGACGTCAACGACGACGTGCTTGCGGAGATGGACAATCTTGTCGACGCCGGCGTGTCGTCGTTCAAGTTGTTCATGGCCGACTCGGGCGGCAGGTACATGGTCGACGACGGCGGCATCTTCAAGGCGATGAGTCGGGCGTCCGATAACGGCGCTCTCATCATGATGCACGCCGAAAACGGCGGCGTCATCGATGTCCTGATTCAGGAGGCGGTGGCACGTGGGCAATTTGCACCACGATTCCATGCGACGACGCGTCCCGATTCCATGGAAGCCGAGGCTGTCACCCGCGCCATCGCTCTCGCGGATCTCGCAGGTATCGCTGTGTACATCGTGCATCTCTCATCAGCACCCGCTCTCGAGGTCATACGCGAAGCACGCGATCGCGGCGTCGGTGCGTACGCGGAGACATGTCCTCACTACCTGTTCCTCAGTGAAGAGGACCTGGCGCGCCCCGGATTCGACGGTGCCAAGTACGTCTGCTCGCCGCCGCTGCGACCGATCCCGCATCAGGCTCATCTGTGGTCGGGACTGCGTGGCGACGACCTTCAGGTGATCTCGACCGACCACTGCCCTTTCCATTTCGGCAATGAGAAGTCGAAGGGCAAGGATTCGTTCGCCGCCATTCCCAACGGGCTTCCCGGCGTCGAGGACCGGCTGTCCCTCATCTGGGACGGCGGCGTCGCGACCGGCGAGATATCCGCCAACCGGTTCGTCGAGCTTGTGTCAACGGCGCCAGCCCGGCTCTTCGGACTGCATCCGCGCAAGGGGACGATTGCGCCAGGATCGGACGCTGACATCGTCGTCTTCAATCCCGACGCCACGCGGGTGCTGTCCGCCGCCAATCAGCACATGAACATCGACTACTCGCTGTACGAGGGCCGCACGGTCCGTGGCGTCCCTGAAGTAGTCATGCAGCGCGGCAAGGTGCTCGTCCAGAACGGGAAGCTGCTGGCCCGTCCCGGCGACGGCAGGTTCCTCGAGCGGCGCCGCAGCGGACTCTGACTGCTGTCAGCTGCCCTTGTAGGTGGAGTAGCCGAAGGGGGAGAGGAGCAGGGGAACGTGGATGTGTTCTCCGGATCCGGATTCCACGCGGAATGTGACCGATGCTTCGGGGAAGAACGCCTGGATACCCAGTGTGGCGTGGTAGCCGCCGGTGTCGAAGACCAGGCGGTAGACGCCCTCATCGAGACGTGTGAGGTCGTCGAGCAGACCGGCTGCGCGGTGGTCGGAGTGAACCTCGACTACGTC
>JBEPVH010000125.1:0-6264 GCA_041691115.1 bacterium
GACTATTGAGATGGCGTATTTCTCCGGGTACTCGCAAGCTGAGATCAGCGAGGCCATGAACGTGCCGCTGGGCACAGTGAAGGGACGATCGCGACTCGGCCTCTCGCGTCTCCGCCAAGTGCTCACCTCAAGGGGAGCCGAATGGACAACACAATGACCTGCGACGAAAGCCGCGACCTCATAGCCCTCGCAGCACTGGGCGCTCTGCCATCTGCCGATGCCGTCGGCTTGGACAGACATCTCGGCGACTGTGAGGCATGCCGCCGCGTGGCCCAGGCCGACGTTGCCACAACCGCACTGCTGCCCAGTTCGCTGGATCCCGTGGCACCGCCGGCACGTCTGCGCGCCGCAATCATGGAACAGGTGCATGCGGAATCAGGCGCAGGCACAACACTGGCCGAGCCCAATAACGGCATCTGGCGCCGCCTCTGGAACGGACTGCCGTCAAGCCGCGCGCTGACAGCGGGCAGTTCGATTGCGGCCCTCGGACTTGCCGCTGCTCTGATCATCACTGTCAGTCGTCCGCCGCAGACGATTCAGCCGCAGACAGCGACAGTGATCACGCTGGCCGGAACCACGACCACACCCGGCGTCAATGGCCGCCTCACCGTCCAGCGCGACACCGGTGAATCGACAGTCGTGGTGACCGGCCTGCCGGATCCCGTGGAACTCGGCGGCAAGCCCGCGTCGACCTACGAACTGTGGTTCATCCCGGAACACGGGGCTCCGGTCGCCGCCGGCTTCCTGACGCACACTCCCGGCGCGACCACGTGGTCTGCTGCGGTCACCACACCCATCACGGGTTTCCGCACCGTTGCCGCCACCATCGAACCGCCGGGAGGCACAACTGCTCCCTCGGGTCCGCAGGTACTCAGCGGCCAGCTGGCCTAAACGTCAGAGGAATGCGCCCGACGGCAGGTACGGGCTCAGAGGCCCCGG
The DNA here is from genome assembly GCA_041691115.1 of bacterium. Classification (GTDB taxonomy): domain Bacteria; phylum Chloroflexota; class Dormibacteria; order Aeolococcales; family Aeolococcaceae; genus JBEPVH01. Next base: position 940 of record JBEPVH010000125.1, read on the forward strand.
ATTGCCGCGCACGAACAGACCGCCCACGACAGGCGAGAACTGCAACCGCGCCTGAATCACGACATCAATGGCCCAGGGCTGCCGCGCCGAGATGAACTCGACGGTCACCCGGCCACCGGCAGGTGATGTGGCGATAGCCGTCCAGAGCAGGCGTGTTGCCGCGTCGTCGCTGGTGGCGGCGAGCAGCCGGACTCCGCCGTCCTTGGCAAACACGTAGCCACGACCGCGCGGATCGTCGGCGACATACATGCGGTTGCCCATCCCCAGCATTACGGGGATGTCCAGATCACGGGCCGCGCCGCGGACGTGCCTGTCGACGCCAGCACAGAGTTCGAGGTCGTCAATCGTGCCGTCGCGGACCCCGTTCACGCCCGGGATGTTGCTGCGGTCAACCTCGCCATACGCCCCAACCACAGGCTCCAGGCGGAAACCTGCCTTCGCGTAGGAGCGCATGGCACGCGCATCCGGTGAAGCCAGGATGAGGCCCGAGGAGCAGTTGGCCCCGGTCTCCAGCGCCTTGGTCAGGAGGGCCCGGCCGATGCCACGGCCCTGGTGGGCCGGGTCCACCATCAGGAGCGACAGGCCCCAGAAGTCCTCGCGGACCAGCGCCAGGGCGACCCCGGCAATCTCGTCACCCACGGTGGCTACGAGAGCTCCGTCGGGATCGGTCTCGATGAAGTGCGAATAGCGGGGCCGGGCCACGATGAGCTGAGCCTCGGTGGGGGGCGGTTGCCCCAGCCAGAGCTCGTTGTGCGTGCGCACATTGAGATCGTCGAGTGCCCGAAGCGTGACCTGTTGCGCCAGAGGCACATCGTCATGGGCAAGCCGTCGCAGAACGATCGCTGGAGCCTCCATGTCGGTCAGCATAGGAAACATGACGAGCGAGGGCGGCGTCGAGACGGGCGTTGCCGGCACTCCCCCGCCGCCACGCCCAAAGATCGGCCGAGGCACGCCGACGGACTGGTTCCTCATCGGCATGATCGTGGCCACGTCCCTTTGGCACTTGGCGGCTCAGCCGCTCAAGGTGCTGTGGCTCAAGCCGCACCCGTACCTGCTCCTCGCCCTGCGCCCCTCCGTCCTGTCGACACTCGCGGCCGGAGCGTTGGTGCGCAACGGCTCGATGCCGCTGTACGTGGCACTGCTTCTGCCGATGCCGATGTTCTTCCTCGAGGATCCGTTCTACTTCTGGGCGGGGCGTCGCTACGGACAACGGCTCGTAGCCCTCCTCGCCGAACGCGATCCGGCGTGGGAAGGGCGCATGGCCAAGGCCGAGAGGGTCATGAAGCGCAACGGTGCACTGGCCATTCTTTTCGCCAACATCCCCGTGCAGCCCATCCCCACGTCAATGATCTATTTCGTCGCGGGCACGACCCGAATGCGCCTCGCGACATTCGTCATCGCCGACCTCATTGGCCTGCAAGTGTGGACGGCGGCCGAGGTATGGCTGGGATACGCACTCGGCGAAAAAGCCGAGAGCGTTGTCGATGTCATCACGCAGTACTCGGGCTACCTCCTCACCGCATCATTCGTTGTCATCACGTGGGTGGTCGTGCGCTCTGCCTTCCGTGGCGTCTTGGAAGCACAGGGCAAGACTCCTGAACAGTGGCGGGCTGAACGACGTAGTTCCAAGCTGCAGCGGACGACCACAACCACCACCCGTCACGTTGCAGCACCCGTGCAGGGATTCCTCAAGGATTCACCCCTCGCCGCCCGCACCGAGCGCCGCTTCCTGCGCCTCACTGTCCGTGACTACCTTTGTCTGGGTCCCATTGTCGCCAACGGAATCATGGTGATCCCGGGACGAGCACTCTTCTATCTGTGGCAGACGTCGCATCCCGTGCTGCTGCTCGCAGTGCGGGCATCCATCCCCACCATGGTCAGTGCCGGAGTGCTCGTCCGCGACGGATCGCTGTCTCCGTGGCTGGCCATCATCCTGCCTATCCCCTATCTCTTCTTTGACGACCTCTTCTACTACTGGGCAGGCGTCCGGTACGGGCCCGCGCTCACCAACGTGCTCGCCGACGTGAATAGCCGATGGCAGGGCCGGGTCGCCAGAGCGGAGCACCTGGTTGCCAAGCACGGCTTCTGGTCCATCGTCGTCACCTCGATTCCGTTCATCCCCGTCCCGGTACAGGCAACGTTCTTCATTGCGGGCGACGTACGCATGCGACTCCGCACCTTCCTGATCGCCGATCTCGTCGGCATCCTGCTGGTGGAAGCCACGTTCCTCGGCCTGGGGTATGCGCTGGGCGACCCAGCCCAGGACCTCGTGACCGCCCTAACGTCGGCGACCGCTGCCGTCCTCGTGACCATCATCGGAGTGGGCCTCCTGATCGTGATCCTCTTCAAGCGCCGACGCCAGGCAAGGATCTCCCTACCCGAGTGACGAGTTCGGAACGACGCAGCCCCCAGATAGGGTGCCCTCGGGCAGCATAGGCAGCCATGGGCACCGATCCCGATGAGCTGACCGGCGGGACACCGTCGACGTTGCCGCCCGTCGCGGCAAACGCCCATCGCCGCGTCCGCGCCCAGGTTCTCCGGAACCACCAGATGACCCCGATGCGGATGCCGCGTGCCAAGCTGCCACCGCCTCCGGAAATGCAACTGCCTGAGATGCATTGGCAGGACTGGTTCATTGCTGGATTCCTCGCGATCCACAGCATGTACCTGCTGTTCGGCAAGGCGTTGACGCCGGCTCTTATCGGCAAGCATCCGGTGCTTCTGCTTTTCGTACGTCCGACGCTGGCGGCGATGATTTCCGCCGGTGCACTCGTACGCGTGGGTTCCCTGCCACTGGTGCTCGCTCTGATAGCGCCTCTGCCTCTGCTGTTTATCGATGATCCCTTCCTGTACTGGGCGGGGCGGCGCTACGGCGTCCGGATGAAGAACTACCTCATCGACCAGGACCCGCTGTGGGAGACACGCCTGACCAGGGGCGAGAGGATCATGGCCAAGTGGAACTTCTGGGCAATCATCGCGTGCAACATTCCCTTCGTCCCCATCCCGATCTCGGTCGTCTACTTCCTGGCGGGTGACACACGCATGCCGATCAAGCGGTTCGTTCTCGCCAACTTCATCGGCCTCGAGATATTCATCGGTGGCTGCACGGCTCTCGGCTACATCTTCCAGGAGCAAGCACAGGCGATCGTCGATCAGATCGTGAAATACAGCGGCTGGCTCACCTGGGGCACGCTCGGCCTTGTTCTTGTCGTCATCATCTTCAGCACTCGCGGAAGCATGCGTCGGGTCCGCGCCCGCGAAGAGGCCCGCGTGAGCAAGTGGAAGTCAGAAAACGGCTACGACGATGACGAGGATCCGGAGAGCTAGGTAATGGCGTTGCGCACGCGATGCGCGGGATCCAGGTGTTCCCCGGCGTGCAGGACAGCTGCGAGGTGCGCCACGGCATCGAAGACGTCCGCGTAACTCGTGTACAGAGGCGTCATTGCGAACCGGGCAATGTCGGGATCGCGGAAGTCGCCGATGACACCCCGCTCGGCCATGGCGCGGACAACCCCGTAGCCGTATTCATGGCGGACGGCCACGTGGGAGCCTCGCAGCGCCGAATTGCGCGGGGAGGCGATCTCTGCTCCCGTTCCCTCACACAACTCGTCGACGAGGGCAATGAAGAGGTCGGTGAGTTCCACCGACTTGCGCCGCAGCGCTGACATACCCGCATCGAGTGTGACCTCGACAGCGGACTGCAACGCGACGATGGCCATGACAGGCGGCGATCCCGAAACCATCCGCGCGATCCCTGGCGCCGGCGCGTAGGTCTGCTCGAACGTGAACGGTGATGCGTGGCCGAGCCAGCCGGCGATCACGTTCTGCATGTGTTCCTGGTGTTGCGCCGCGATGTAGAGAAACGCGGGGGCGCCGGGCCCACCATTGAGATATTTGTAGCCGCAGCCGACAGCCAGATCGGCACCGGCGCGCCCGAGGTCGACCTCGACGGCACCCGTCGAATGGGACAGATCCCAGAGCATCAGTGCACCGGCGGCGTGCGCCGCCTTGGTCACGGCGTCCATGTCATGCATGAACGCGGTGCGGTAGTCGACGTGCGTGAGCATGAGTACCGCGACGTCATCAGTGAGCGCCTCGGGGATCTGCTCGGTGGGCACAATTCGCAGCGACACGCCGCCGGCTGACGCAGCAACAAGTCCCTGGGCAACGTAGAGATCTGTTGGAAAGTTCGCCGTGTCGGTCAGGATGACGTTGCGGTCCGGGCGCAGTTGCAGTGCCGCCGACAGCAGCTTGAAGAGGCATACCGATGTGGAGTCGGCTATGACGACCTCCCCCACAGCAGCACCAACCAACTGCGCGACGAGGTCACCGCATCGACGTGGTGAATCCATCCAGTTGTCGGCCAGCCATCCGGTCACCAGATGCTCGGGCCACTCCTCTTCCACGATCGCACGCATGCGGGCGCGGGTTTGCAGCGGTTGCGCACCCATGGAGTTGCCGTCCATGTAGATCATTCCGGCGGGGAGGTGGAACAGATCACGGAAACGCCCCAAAGGATCCGCAGCGTCGAGCGCCACGCATTCCGCCCGCGTCACGGTCATAGCCGCGTTCTCACATCCCAGAGTTCCGGGAAGAAGCGCTTGCCCGTTGTGGTCTCGAGGTAGGCAACTCCGGCGGAGCCGCCCGTGCCCGTGCGCGCACCGATTTCCCGGGACGCCATGAGAACGTGGTGATGGCGCCACCGAAGAATGCTCTCGTCGTGGTCGAGGAGTGCCTCACACACCATGTGAAGAATCCGCCGGGTCGGGTCGGTGTGGTCGTGGTACAGCGCTGCAAGCGACGCCAGGCGCGTCTCGCGGTCGGCGGCGGTGTCGCCTGACGGCATCGACATTCCCATGCCTTCGAAGCACTGGCACAGCGCACGCCACATGGTTGGCTCACGCATGCGGCGCTCCAGCGTGCGGCGCTGGTCGTCGTTGAGGTAGTCGGCTTCCGCATGGCGCGGATCGCCGCCGCCGCCGATGTACTCGATCTCGCGGAACTGGGATGACTGGAAGCCGGATGCCGGCGCCAGCGGATCCCGGAACTTGAGGAAGCCTTCGGGACCCATAGTCTCGAGCAGACGCAATGTCGCGATGAGCAGTTCGCCGGCAACACCGACGCGCCGGAGCGGGCCAATCGCAGACCCAGGATCGACCTTCAACAGAGCATTGCGAGCCGCATCAAGCTCGTGGAGGATGAGCTTGAAGAGGAGCTCGTACTCCTGGTGCACGACGATGAACAGCATCTCGTCGTGGGCTCCCGGGGTGAGCGGGTGCTGCAGGTCGAGCAATACCGGCTGCAGGTGTTCGCTACGGAAGGATT
>JBEPVH010000126.1:0-6245 GCA_041691115.1 bacterium
CCGACGAGCGAATCGCCCTGACGGCGGAGTCGCCGGACTCATCAAAGGTGACGCGGCCGCCCTGTTTGATGATCGGCTGGGTCATGGCGCGCAGCCGGCCTGTTGATTCGTCGGCGAGGATGAATGCATCCAAGGACCAGCCCCACGCACGCAGATGCCGAGCCGCAACGACGGCATCACCGCCGTTGTTTCCAGAGCCGGCGACGACGATGATTGACGCCGCGTGGTACCGGGCTGCCTGATGTACGCAACGCGCCACCTGCCAGCCGGCAGTCTCCATAAGCGTGTCGACGGAAATGCCGACTGCTTCCGACGCGCTATCAAGCGCGCGCGATTCGGCGGCGGTGAGCGAACCGAACTGGGTGATGCGATCCTCGAGCTGCGTAGTCACGGCTGCGAACCGTAACAGGCAATGGGCTCGTTAGTACCCCAGAAGCCTGCGGCGCGAGCTGTCGCCGTCGGAACTGTTTCCCGAGTTGGCGGAAGCGTCGGCTGCGGCGGCGCGTGCCTCAGCAAGGATCGCGGCGAACGGCTCAGCGATCACCTCGGTCTGAACCTTCGCCATTTCGAAACCCTGGTTGGCCTCGAAGCGATGTGTCGTCACCGTGCGTGTGTCCCACCACGTCGCCAGGGTTCCGGCGGGATCGGACCTGTACAGGATCGTGCGGCCGCTGCCGTTGTTCGACTCTGTCTTGCTGGCCCACTGTCCAGAGGGATCAACTTCCCAGGTCGCCTCGGTGACCTTCTTGCTGCGGTTCATGGGTTCAAATTATTCCTGTTCAACGGACATGCGACGGACAACTGACGCGGGGCGGACGTTAACGGTTTACGCGCGAAGGCAGACGCGTTGCTACTCTGTGGCGCGATGGCGAGCGACGTCCCCGTCGAACCCCCCGTGCCGCCACCGCCTCCGGGCGGTGGCGAGTCGCGCAATGCGTGGCTGCTGGCAGTGGCCGCGGTACTGCTGGCCGCCATCACTGCCGGCATCGTTTTCCTTCTGGCAACACGCGACGCCACCCCTCAGAACGTTGTCGCCACGCCCTCACTGACGCAAACTGTTGCACCAACGGTGAGCGGGTCCCCGAGTGCCTCGGCAACCGCCACCGCGACGGCGGCACCGACGCCCGCCCCCACAGCTGCGCCACCGCTTCCCAAGACACCGGCGCAGCAGGCCGCCATCCTCTATCCCGCGTCAGGCTCGGCATGTGGTCACAACGGCAACTACGCCGGCTGCCCTGTCACCCCCCAGCTCGTCGACGCAGCCAACCAGTGGCGCACCAACCACAACCCCTCGTCACCCGAGCCGCTCTGCCGCTGCCCCGTGACGTATTCCTCGCCGCAGGCGACCCAGGACGATTCCCTGCTGCCGCCGGGCAGCCAGGGTAACCCTGCCTTCGCGGCAGTCACCGTCCGGCTGCACTTCGACGCCACTCACTATGAGGACATGGTTGTCCTCTTCAATCGCCAGCCCGACGGCTCGTGGCTGGCCTACGACACCTACTGCGACGACCGCATGAACTCGCTGGGCGCCGCCGGCGCCACGGGCTGCACGGTTCACGGCTAGGGAACCAGCGGGCGGTAACGCTCGTCCTCTCTTCAGACGTGGCGTGTGCCGCGCACCTCTGAGGACGTTGTCATGCAGGCTCACCGGCCCGTCCGCCGCCTTCCGCTGGGACGGCTCGCCGTCCTCCTTGCCGCAGCGATAGGTCTCGTTGTCCTCGTCATGACCTTTGGAGGGAACCACGGGCGGGGCGGCGGGCAGTTGTTCAGTAGCGGTGCAGACATGCTCGGCATCGGCAGTTCGTCATACCTTACGGAGCTGATCGCCCCGATCCTCATCTTCGGAACGTTCGTCGTTGTGGCCATGTCGGTGGGTTCGCCTCGCATGGCGCCGTCGACCCGCGACGTCGTGCGCGGCCATCTGCGGCTCGGTGCGGTGGGCTCCATGGTGGTAGGCCTGATCGCGGCGAGCCGCGCCGCGGGGCCGGTCCTGGAGCGAGTGATCGGCCCGCTGGGCGTCTACGACTCCTATCCCCCTTCGATGCAACCCTACCTCCAGCTCAGACAGCACGACGACGTCGTTGCCGGGACCTCGCTGCTCATCGCCACCGTCTTCCTCTGGGCGCTCTTCCGCTCCTCGCTGGATCGCATCGAAACCCCTGAGGAACGCCGCGATTCGCGGCTGGCCCGGGCGGAGACCACTGCCACGCTGTGCCTCCTCGGGCTCGTGCTTCTGATCTCGGTCCCGATCGCGTTCAGCGCCATCGGTGACCATCTCGCGTGGATCCCCAGTGGCCCGGTGGGGTACTGGCGGGACGGCGCGCCCGGCATCGGCTCGGCGCCGGTCACCGCCGCCCTAGCCGGAGGCCTGTGGTACGCCGCAATGCGGCGCCTCGGGTCGCGCCTGCAGCCCCCGGCTCCCCTTCCTCTCTAGATAAAGAAAAAGGGCCGGTCCCGAAGGACCGGCCCCTTTCGAAGTACTTCCTCAGTACTCCGGCATCGCGGGCGTAGCCGCTTTGTTGCGCTCGGGAAGATCGGTGATCAGCGCCTCGGTGGTCAGCAGCAGAGCAGCGATCGAGACCGCGTTCTGCACTGCCGAGCGAGTGACCTTGGTGGGATCGATGATTCCGGCCTTGACCATGTCGACGTACTCGTCGGTGGCCGCGTTGTAACCCTGGCCCTTGGGCAGGTTGCGAACCTTCTCGACCACAACGGAGCCTTCCTGGCCGGCGTTGATGGCGATCTGGCGGAGGGGCTCCTCGAGCGCACGGCGGACGATGGCCACGCCGGTTGCCATGTCACCGGTCTCCTTGACCTTGTCAAGAGCCGCGATGCAGTTGATCAGCACCACGCCACCACCAGGCACGATGCCCTCTTCGACGGCGGCACGGGTGGCGGACACGGCGTCCTCCATGCGGTGCTTCTTCTCCTTGAGCTCGGTCTCGGTGGCAGCACCGACCTTGATGACGGCAACGCCGCCGGAGAGCTTGGCAAGGCGCTCCTGGAGCTTCTCCTTGTCCCAGTCCGAGGTCGACTTCTCGATCTCGGCCTTGATCTGCTCGATACGGCCCTTGATGGCATCGGCCGAACCGGCGCCCTCAACGATCGTGGTGTCGTCCTTGGTCACGGTGACGCGGCGGGCGCGGCCCAACGACGTCAGCTGTGCGGAGTCGAGCTTGAGACCGACCTCCTCCGAGATGACCTGGCCACCGGTGAGAATGGCGATGTCCTGGAGCATGGCCTTGCGGCGATCACCGAAACCAGGCGCCTTGACGGCGACGGCGGTGAAGGTGCCACGGAGCTTGTTGACGATGATCGTGGCCTGAGCCTCACCCTCAACATCCTCGGCGATGATCAGGAGGGGCTTGCCGCTCTGCACTACCTTCTCGAGGATGGGCAGGAGATCGGCGACTGCCGAGATCTTCTTGTCGGTGATCAGGACGTAGGGATCCTCGAGGACCGCCTCCATCCGCTGGGCGTTGGTGACGAGGTAGGGGGAGATGTAGCCCTTATCGAACTGCATGCCCTCGACGAGCTCCAGCTCGGTCTCGAGGCCCTTGGACTCCTCAACGGTGATGACACCGTCCTTGCCGACCTTCTCCATGGCATCGGCAACCATCTCGCCGATCGCGGGATCAGCGGCGGAGATCGATGCAACCTGGGCGATCTTGGCGCGCTCGGTGACGGGCACCGACTGCTCCTTGATGGCTGTGACGACGGCCTCGAGTGCCTTCTCCATGCCCTTCTTGAGCTGGATGGGGTTGGCACCGGCTGCGACGTTCTGCAGGCCTGCGGCGATGAGCGCCTGGGCGAGAACTGTGGCTGTCGTGGTGCCGTCGCCGGCGATGTCGTTGGTCTTGGAAGCAACTTCCTTGACCAGCTGGGCGCCCATGTTCTCGAAGGGCTCCTCGAGCTCGATCTCCTTGGCGATGGTCACGCCGTCGTTGGTGATCGTCGGCGAACCGAACTTCTTGTCGAGGACGACGTTGCGGCCCTTGGGACCGATCGTAATCTTGACGGCGTCGGCGACGGCATCAACTCCGCGGCGGAGCTTGGTGCGGGCTTCGACGTCGAACAGCAACTGCTTGGCCATGTGTTCCTCTCCAACCTGCTGGGCAGGGCGTTTTGAATAAGGGAAGTCTGTAAGGTCGGAGCGCTATCTTAGCACTCGCGCCCAACGAGTGCCAGCAGCCTAGGCGGGAGAGTGCCAGCAGATCAGGGTGCCGAGTGCCAGCTCAGTAGACGGGCGTCAGCCAGTCCGCGTACTTCTCGATGTGACCCTTGACGGCTTCCTGGTAGATGGCCTGCAGACGCAGCGTGACCTCTCCAGGAACCCCGGTCCCGACGACCCGGCGGTCGATCTCGACGACAGGCGCGATCTGCGCTCCGGTGCCGCACATGAACACCTCGTCGGCGATGTACAGCTCAGTTCGGTCGATGGAGCGCTCGATGACGTCCAATCCCATCTCCGACTTCATGAGGGTCATGACGGCCTCGCGAGTGATCCCCTCGAGCACGTTGTCAGAGGGCGGTGGCGTCAGGACCTGGCCGCGGCGGATCAGGAAGATGTTCTCGGCGCTGCCCTCGGAGACGTGGCCGTCCTGGGTAAGGAAGATGGCCTCGTCGAAGCCGTTCTGGATGGCCTCGCTCTTGGCAAGGGCAGAGTTGATGTAGATACCCGTGCACTTGGTGCGGGCGGGAGCCATGGTGTCGTCAACGCGGCGCCACGACGACACCATGCAGCGCATGCCTGTCGTCGATACGTAGTTGCCCATGGTCGTGACGATGATGGCGAAGGAATCGTCGACATCATGGAGGCGGACGCCGATCTCCTCGGCGTTCTTGAACACCAGCGGCCGGACGTAGCAGTCCTCGCGCATCTCGTTGCGCCGCAGGAGATCGTTGGTGATTTCGACGAGTTCGGGCGTCGACAACGGGAGCTTCATCTGCAACGCCTTGGCGTTGCCCTGCATGCGGTCGAAGTGATCGGCGACGCGCAGTCCGTAGAGCTGCTTCTGCTCCGCGTTCCAGTAGGCACGGATGCCTTCGAAGGCTCCCGTTCCGTAGTTGAGCGCATGAGTCAGGAGACCCACCTTGGCGTCGGTGTAGCGAAGAACCTTGCCGTTGAACCAGACCCACGATTGATCGCGGCGAGTGGCCCAGGTCGAGGGGGCGGGAGCGGTCTGCGTCATGGTTGCAGCGTACCTCCGCGCGCCTCCCGAACAACACCTTACGTGGCAGCTCCGTTGACCTCACGGCGCCTTTGTCCGCCAACTGTCCGTGCCCCGCCACGTAACCGGGCTATGACGAATCGGAAAGGTGGCGGCGCGCTCGGAGGTGCGCGCCTACGATCGGGGCGTGGCCGAGGGTTGGCGCGCTGAATTCGACAGACGGCGAGATCGTCTGAAACACCGCATCGAGCCGTGGCTGCGGCCTGCCCCGGCTGCCAAGACACGCCAGGCCCCCGCCCAGATTCACCGCCCACCGGCAGGTGAGCGCATCCATCGCACCGAGATCGATGGCATCCCCACGTTCTGGGTCGACAGGCCGGGGCCGCTGACGGCATCGCTTGCCTTCCGCGTGGGCATGGCCGACGAGACCCTGACAACCCTGGGCATCAGTCACCTCGTTGAGCACCTGGCCCTCTTCCCGCAGAGCCGCGCCTCCTGCAGCTTCAACGGCAGGACCGAGGACACCCGCACCCTCTTCTATGCCACGGGGTCCAATGACGAGGTCCGCGACTTCCTCAACGGGGTCTGCGGCGCCCTCTCCGACCTGCCGCTGGACCGCATGGAGACCGAGAGCCGGATTCTCTTCACCGAGGCCCATTCCAAGGCCCGTGGCTTCATCGACCACGTTCTCTCGCTGCGCTTCGGGCCCTCGGGCCACGGCCTTCCCGCCTATCCCGAGCACGGCCTGCGCCGTCTTTCGCAGGAACAGGTGGCCGGCTGGGCAGCCCAGCGATTCACCCGGGCCAACTGCGCCCTGGCCCTCTCGGGGCCGCCACCGGAGGGCCTCAAGCTCTGGCTACGCAACGGCCACCGCTATCCCACGCCGACGGCGGTTCCAATTCCCGGCGACTACCCCACGATCACGGTGGGAGGTAAGGGAGGCGTCGGCGCCGCAATCCTCGCCGAGCGCAGTTCGGCCCTGACGTCGCTCATTCGCATCATCCAGCGCCGCGCGATGCACCACCTCCGCACTGAGCTGGGTGTGTCCTACGCGGTGGACACCCTGTCTCTTAT
>JBEPVH010000127.1:0-6184 GCA_041691115.1 bacterium
GGTCAGGACGGTGAGGATCCGGTCTGCTTCGCCGTAGTCGACGCGGCGAAGCACGACAGCCTCGTCGACGAACGTGGTCACCCGTTGGCGACGCCGAGGTTCTCGTTGTTGTTGTCGTCGTCGTCGTCATCCATGCCGTTGCGGTCGCGCAGGAACGGATGCGGTGAGGTGATACGTACTGTGCGGATGGCCTGACGTCGTACTGCTTCGACAGTGAGGGTGGCGTCGCCGATGGCGAGCGTTGCTCCGGCCTTGGGAATCTCGCCCAACTGGGCGTAGACGTAGCCGCCGATGGAGTCCGCTTCCACTTCCTCAAGGGTGAGGTGGAGCATCTCCTGCACGTCATCGATGGGCATGCGGGCGCTCATCAGAACTTCGCTCTCGGAGAGGAACTGGACATCCTCCTGCTCGGCGATGTCGTACTCGTCGCGGATCGGACCGACGATCTCCTCGATGAGATCCTCCATGGTCACGATGCCGGCGGTTCCACCGTGCTCGTCAACAACGATGGCGATGTGAACGCGGCGGTCCTGCATTTCGTGGAGAAGTTCGCCGACGTGCTTGGTTTCGGGGGTGTAGTACGCCTCGCGTGCCAGAGAGCGCAGCGTGGCGCCGCGGACGCCGGGCTTGAGGAGATCCTTGGCATAGACAACGCCGACGATCTGGTCGACGGTCTCCTCGTAGATGGGAACGCGCGAGTGGCCGTGCTCGATGATGATGGAGATGACGTCGGACACATCCTTGTCGGATTGGATGGCGACGACGTCGACACGCGGCACCATGATTTCGCGTACCGCCTTGTCGGTCATCTCGAGGATGCCGTGGATCATCTCGCGCTCTTCCTGCTCGACGACACCTTCCTGCTCACCGACGGTGACGAGCATCTTCAACTCTTCTTCCGTGACGAACGGCGGTGGCACGCGGCGGCCTGTGGCCCGAAGCAGCAGCGTGGATACGATGGTGAGGGAGCCGATGATCGGGCGCAGGCCGATGGTGAGCAGACCGACGGGCCTTGCCAGCATCAGCGCCAGACGCTCGTTGTAGCGAAGGGCCAGTGACTTCGGCGCTATCTCACAAAAGACGAGTACGAAGGCCGCCAGTGTCAGCGTCGCCAGCCATTCCGGGAATGAATTGGTGTCGAACGCCAGCGATGTCGCCGACGTCGAGGCGATGATGACAGCGACTGTGTTGAGCGCCAGGATCGTCGACAGGTAAGCGTTGGGGTCGTTGTGCAGGCGCACGACGCGGCGGGCGCGGCGCGATCCCTCCTCAGCCATGCTGCGCATGCGCAACCGGCTCACGGACGTGAGCGACGTCTCCGCCGCCGCTGCGAAGGCGGCAAAACAGAGGGCCAGCACGAGCACAACCCAGAGAACCTGCATCGTGTGAGACCTACCTGAAGAGCTCGCTCACCGAGCGTCCCTCGTGCACGCGCACGATGGCCTCGGCGATGAGCGGCGCGACCGAGAGGACGCGCAGTTTGGGGTGGGCATCGAAAGGTCGCTGATCCTCCCGAAGGGGAATGGTGTCGGTGATGCAGATCTCGTCGATAGGAGCGTCATGGAGGCGCTCCAGCGCACCCGGCGTCAGCACACCGTGCGTGGCGACGACATCGACGCGCAGCGCGCCTTTCTGCTTGAGCGCCACGGCAGCGCCGACGAGCGTCGAACCAGTCGATATGAGGTCGTCGATGACGACGGCGTTCATGCCTTCGACGTCACCGATGACGTGCATGACCTCGACGGTGTCGTCCCGGGGACGGCGCTTATCGACGATGGCGATGGGGGCGTCGATGCTGCGCGCCAGACGCCGCGCGCGTGCCGCACCGCCGGTGTCAGGTGACACGACGACAACGTTGGAACCGTGACGTTCCTTGACGTGGCGGGCCAGAATCTTCGTTGCGGTGAGTGCATCCACGGGGATGTCGAAGAAGCCCTGGATGGCTTCGGCGTGGAGGTCGACGGCGATCACCCTGTTGGCTCCGGCCAGTTCGATGATGTTGGCCATGAGCTTTGCAGAGATGGGATCGCGGGGCTGCGTCTTCTTCTCTTTGCGCTGGTAGCCGTAGTACGGGATCACCGCCGTAATGCGCGCGGCGGAGGCGCGGCGCAGAGCGTCCAAAGTGATGAATAGCTGAATGAGGTTTTCCGACACCGGCTGGCATGTCGGCTGCACGAGGAAAACGTCATGACCGCGCACCGAGGCGCCGATCTTCACGTCGTACTCGCCGTCGGCGAAGGAGGTGATCTCCATCGGCGCCAGCGGCAGGTTGATCTCGGAGGCGATGCGCCTTCCCAAGTCCGGATTGCCCGTCCCCGAGAGCAGCATCAGTTCACCGTGCGGCGAGCCACTCACGATCCGTTGCTCCGGGTACGCCTGTCCACCCAGCCCTCGACGTTGCGCTGCCGGGCCCGGCCGACGGCCAGAGCCCTGGCGGGCACGTCCTGGTTGACCAGGGAACCCGCGGCCACGTAGCTGCCGTCGGCGAGTGTCAGGGGCGCCACGAGCGTGCTGTTGGTCCCCACGAAGACGGAATCGCCGATCGTGGTTCGGTGCTTGGCGGCGCCGTCGAAGTTGCAGGTCACCGTGCCGGCCCCGATGTTGACGTCCTTGCCGAGATCGGCATCGAGGACGCACGCGAAGTGGTTGATCCGGGATCCGGCGCCGACCGTGCTGTTCTTGACCTCGGCATGTGTGCCCAACGATACGCCCTGTTCAAGGTGGGAGTCGGGCCTGACCCGGTTGAAATGACCGATCGTCACATCGTCCCCGAGTTCAGAGCTCTCGATCACCGACGATCCGATGACCACTCTGGCCCCGGCGCGGACGTCGCTGAGGCTTGCCATGGGTCCGATCTCGCAAGCCTCGCCCAGGACGGTCTGGCCCCTCAGCGTGGTCATGGGATGGATCACCGAATCGCGGCCAACCTGGACGGTGGCGTCGACGTAGGTGGTCGCCGGATCGATGATGGTGACGCCGCTCAGCATCAGGCCGTCGAGGGTGCGCCGCCTCAGGGCCGCTTCGGCGAGGGCGAGCTGGCGCCTGTCGTTGATACCCAGCGCCTCGTCGGGATCGTCGATGCTGACGGCGGCGACCGAGCCCTCGATCAGCTCGACCACGTCGGTCAGGTAGAACTCTCTCTGGGCGTTGTCGCTGCGCAACTTGTCGAGCGCGGGCCACAGGCGGGCGCCGTCGAAGGCGTAGATGCCGACGTTGCATTCCTCCGGGACCACAGCTCCCGGCACCAGGTCTCGCTCCTCGACGATGACGCCGACGTTGCCGTCGGCGTTGCGCTGAACCCGGCCGAGGCCGTTGCGGCCGGGATCGGTCACCGTGAGAAGGGCACCGGCATGCCCTTCGAGAGCAGCGAGGAGGCGCTTCAGACCGTTAGCTGTCACCAGGGGAACATCGGCGTTGAGGACCAGCACGGGACCGGTTTCGCGATCAGCAGCCGGTACTGCGCGAACTGCATCGCCGGTTCCCCGGGGTTCGGCCTGTACCGCAGTACTGGCGCGGCCATCGAGATGGCGCGCCACGTCTGTCTGAGAGGGGTTGATGACGACCAACGGAGCGCGGCCCGTCACCTCACGTGCGGTATCGACAACGTGGTCGATGATTGGTCTCCCACCGAGCCGGTGGAGGACCTTGGGCAGTGACGAGCGCATCCGCTTGCCCTGCCCGGCGGCGAGGATCACCGCCAGGGGACCGTCTGACATTGCCTCCGAGTATAGGAGGTGGGGCGATCTGGGCTGAGGTGCACCCTCAGGAGGGGTCGCAGGGAGCCTCGACGACCAGGGTCTTGGCGGCGCAGGCGTCGACAAGCCACGTCAGCGAGAACGGCTGAGCATCGTCGCCCTGAGCCCAGGTGTTCCAGAAGACTGCTTGGGCCGAGATCGTGCCTGCCCCGGCGATGACTGAACCCGTGAGAGGCGTACCGGCGGGCAGCGCTGAGGCGACGGAGTAGCGGACGGTGAGCGAGATCTCGACGATGCGCTTGGAGCCAGGAATGCATACCCCGGCATTGCTGTATTCCATGTGCTGGGAGTCGTCGCGATGGGTCAGGATGCCGTCCCAGCAATCGGGGAAATCGGCCACGTACCAGGCAACCCCGTTGGCGCAGGCCACCGGGTCCACGTGATGTGTCTTGTCGCTGCCGTCGCCGCACGTCCAGTAGGTGTGCAGTTGGTCCGCCGGGGTTCCCGCCGGCGACACGGACGCGCGCATGCGCAGATCGGCGGGCGGCGGGGCCACGGTGTCCGCCACCCCGGGTCCACGGTGATAGGTCGCCGTGGCGACGGACTGCGGTGTCACTCCCCCGCCCGCCACCGAGAGTTGCGGTGTCCAGAACGAGGCTGTCGAGCGGATGCCGCCCGAGCACACCGGGGTGCCGCGAAGCATGCCTTCGTACGTGGCGTTGGCCGAGACGTCTTTGTTGCCGAAGAAGTCGTGCACCGGTGAGTGCGCCGGAGCCACTGTGATCGGGTCCTCGGGGCGGGTGGCGGCCAGGCAGGTGGATGTTGAGAATCCCGATGAAGCGACGACCGACGGCGGTAGCGGCGCCGGGCCATGTCCCATCCGCCCGATCAGAACTCCCGCACCGACGACCACGATGCCGCCCAACGCCAGGGCGAAGCCGGGGCGGCGGTGCTGTGGCGGCTCTTCGTAACGGCGCATCGTCGCCGGGGCGCGGAGGCGCCCGTAGCTGGCCCGCAGGCGACCTTCGATCGGGTGCAGGTCCTCGTCAGGCACTCTGCGCCTCCAGCATGGAGCGCAGTTTGTCGAGCGCCCGGTGGGTGGCCACCTCGGCCGCGTGGGCGGTCACCCCGGTGATCTCAGCGATCTCGGCGTACGGCAGGCCGGCGGCGACGCGCAGGCCGATGAGGGTGCGCTCCCGCGGCTTCATCAGCGCCAGCCCTTGCTGAGCCCGAAGCAGATCTGAATTGCGCGCTGCGAACTCCTCGACGTCGAGGTCGGTGCCGCGGTTACCGGCAAGACGGACCGCCAGACGGCGCAGGCGGGCTGTGGCCCTGCCGTGGTCGGCAATCGTGTTGCGGGCGATGCCGTAGAGCCAGGCCCGCACCTTGGCGGGTTCGGGCCCTTTGCGTTCGTAGGCCTGGAAGGCACGAACGAAGACATCCGCGCCGCAGTCCTCTGCGGCGACGGGGTCGCGCAACTGGGAGAAGCAGAAGGCGTAGATCGCGTCGCAGTTGCTCACGTACACCTCCTCGAACGGTGGCAGAGCCGCAGGCGGATCGGGCGTATCAGACATGTGCATCCGCGACGGCGTACCGGGGGCCCATCAATAGGACGCGCCTCGCGGGCGAAACCTCACAGGTCGTCGGGGAGATGGCGGAGGGCACGGGGCGTACAGGTATCACATGGATCGGTGCTGTGAGCTTTTGGACCCGAGTTCCGTCCTCTCTTCATCAACTCACCTGGAGGATCACAGTGGTACGGCTCCCGGGCACAGACAGGGCGGAGGGAGGGGGACGCGAGGTGGTGCATGTCGGTGATCTGCCGACGGCACGAGTTCTGCTGGCACTCTTCGCAGCAGCCCGGCAGATCGCGCCCGGCCCCACGACATTGGGTGGACGCGAGGCGGAACTCCTTCTGGCGGCACACGGCCCGCACTTCGGCGACCTCCACGGCAGGCGCCTTAATCTCGACCTGTCGTCCCGCAGCCTCGATGTCACGGCCTACAACCTGGCCAACGGTCTGGGTGCCGGCCAGGCGGCTGTCGCGACTGTGCGCGCCACGATGCCCATGGACGCGGAGATCTGGTCAGCGCTGCGCACCCAGATGAATGACAGGCGCGCTCACTTTGATGATGTGACGACCATCGTGTCCGATGCGATCCGCTGGGGCCAATCGCAACGACGACCCGGGATTCCGTCAGCTAGCGATTGACGGGCGTTGGAAGTCCCGCGCGGCGCTGCACCACGCCGCGCAGTTCGACCTCGACGTCACGCGACGCCAGGTAGCTGGCAAGCGCCTCGCGCCAGTCCGGCAGCGGCGCCTCACCGAGACGGCGCCATGCGGCGTTGTCGAGGACGGAGTAGGCCGGGCGGCGTGCTTGGCCCTCGCGATGCTGCGTGGTGATGGCGTCAACGCGCACCGAGGTGATGTCCGCAATGTCGAGCACAGCAGAGGCAAGTCCATGCCACGACGTCGAACCCGAGTTCGT
>JBEPVH010000128.1:0-6069 GCA_041691115.1 bacterium
GCTTCAGACCGAGGGCGGCAACTGTCGCCTTCTGATCCTTGGCGTAGCCGATGGCGCTCTTGCGGTAGGTGACGTCGAGCTTGCTCATGACGCGTCTACGGGAGCGGTAAGCGGCGGAACTTCCTTGTTCATCATCACCGCGGCGCGGCGGCGGCCGACGAGCTGCTCGGGCGTCTTGCCGCGCACTGCGGCGACCTGCTCAAGCGAACGCATCGATGCCAGCGCTGAAATGGTGGCGCGAACAACGTTGATGGGGTTGTTGGATCCCAGCGACTTCGTGAGGATGTCGCGGATACCCGCGGCCTCGACCACGGCACGCATGCCGCCGCCGGAGATAACACCTGTACCGGGCACGGCGGGCTTCATCAGCACCTTGGCGGCGCCGAACTTGTGGCGTACCTCGTGCGGAATCGTGTGGCCCACCATGGGGATGGTGATCATGTGCTTCTTGGCATCCTCGACACCCTTACGGATGGCGTCGGGAACCTCGCCCGCCTTACCCAGACCGGCACCGACGCGCCCCTGACCGTCGCCCACGACGACGAGTGCAGAGAACGAGAAACGGCGGCCGCCCTTGACCACTTTGGCCACGCGGTTCAGCGAAACGATTTTTTCAGTGAGATCGGAAGCGCGGTCATCGCGCCCCCTGTTGTCCATGCGCATACCCATGTCAGAACTCCAATCCGGCTTCGCGAGCGGCGTCGGCCAGCGCCTTGACGCGGCCGTGATACAGGTAACCGCCGCGGTCGAAGACCACGCTGTCAACACCGGCGGCCTTGGCGCGCTCGGCGATCACCTTGCCCACGGCGGCAGCTGCCACAGCGGAACCGGTGGCCTTGCCACGGAGGTCGGCTTCGAGCGTCGATGCGGCGGCCACGGTGGTACCGCTGGTGTCATCGACGAGCTGAACCGCGATATGGCGCAGGCTGCGGTAAACGGCCAGACGGGGACGCGTGGCTGTGCCACTGACCCGCTTGCGAACTCGGCGATGGCGCCTGTCGCGCGCGGTACGGCGATCGTGCTTGCTGTACATCTAAGCGTCCCTATTTCTTGCCGGCCTTGCCGGACTTGCCCGCCTTGCGGCGCAGCTTCTCACCCTTGTAGAGGACACCCTTGCCCTTGTAGGGCTCGGGCTTGCGGAAGGAGCGGATCTTGGCCGCAACCTGTCCAACAACCTCTTTGTTGGTGCCACTGACAGCGATCTGCGTCGGCACCGGGACATCAATGGTGATGCCCTCAGGTGGCGTGTATCGAATGGGGTGCGAGTAACCCAGTGAGAGCACCAGGTCGGAACCCTGCTTGGCAGCACGGAAACCGACGCCGACGAGCTCGAGCTCGCGGACGTATCCGTTGCTGACGCCCTCGACCATGTTGGCAACCAGCGTGCGCGTCAGTCCGTGCAGCGCCCTGTGGTTAGTCGTGTCGGTGGGGCGCGCCACGGTGAGCGTGTCACCGTCGAGCTTGATGATCATGGCAGGCGGCAGCGCACGCTCCAGCGTTCCGCGGGAACCCTTGACGGCGATGTGGCTGCCCGTGACCGTTATCTCGACGCCCGAGGGAACGGTAATGGGGAGTTTTCCGATTCGAGACATTTCGCTTACCAGACGTAGGCGACGACTTCGCCGCCCAGCCCCTGACGCTGCGCTGCATGACCTGTCATGAGACCGCGCGACGTCGAAATGATGGCGATACCGAGGCCACCGAGCACCCGGGGGATCTCGGTCTTGCGAGCGTACACACGCAGACCGGGACGGCTGATGCGGCGCAGACCGCTCAGCGGCCGGCCCTCGCGGGACCGCGGCTTGAAGGTGCACGTGAGCACCGCTGCAGGAACCTCACCGTCGAGTTCGAAGTCTTCGATGAAACCCTCTTCCTTAAGGACGCGGGCAATCTCGACCTTCATCTTCGATGCAGGCACCGTGACGTTCTTGTGGTGAGCGGCATTCGCGTTGCGAATGCGGGTCAACATGTCGGCAATCGTGTCGCTAGTCATCGGATTACC
This sequence comes from bacterium, assembly GCA_041691115.1. Lineage (GTDB taxonomy): Bacteria > Chloroflexota > Dormibacteria > Aeolococcales > Aeolococcaceae > JBEPVH01. The sequence goes on from JBEPVH010000128.1 coordinate 2,003, forward strand.
ACGAGCTCTTCTTGACGCCGGGAATCTGACCCATGGACGCGAGTCCACGGAAGCAGATACGGCAAAGGCCGAATTTGCGCATGTAGGCGCGCGGACGTCCGCAGACGCCACAGCGGTGGTACTCCTGCGAGGAGAACTTCGCTGGGCGGAGCGCCTTCGCGATCAGGGATTTCTTAGCCACGTGTCACCTCTCCGCGCCGTATCGGGGTCTCACCCGACGCACGCGGCGTTTCTATTAGTTCTGTCCCGCCTTGCGGAACGGCATACCGATATGGGTGAGGAGCGCGCGCCCCTCGTCGTCGGTCTGGGCCGACGTCACGATGCAGACTTCCATGCCACGGAGCTTGTCGATCTTGTCGTAGTCAATCTCGGCGAAGACCAATTGCTCCTTGAGGCCCAGCGTGTAGTTACCGTGGCCGTCGAAGGCCTTGGGATCGATACCGCGGAAGTCGCGGATTCGCGGCAGGGCCACGGTGACCAGGCGGTCGAGGAACTCATACATGCGGCGGCCGCGCAGCGTCACCTTGATGCCGATGGGCATGCCTTCGCGAAGCTTGAATGCGGCGACCGACTTACGCGCCTTGATGACGATCGGCTGCTGGCCGGTGATCTGGCGAATGTCGGAAATCGCAGCGTCGATGGCGCGGGCGTTGGTAATTGCCTCGCCCATGCCGACGTTGACCACAATCTTCTCCAGGCGCGGTACCTGCATGGCGTTCTTGTAGCGGAACTCCTTGACCAGCGCCGGGACGATGGTGTCCTGGTAGGTGGTACGGAGACGGGGCAGAGCGGGTGCGGTCTCGGCCATCAGGAGGCGCTCCTCACGTAGGTTTCGCCGCACTTCTTGCAGACGACTGTCGACAGGCCGTGCTCATCGACGCCGTGGCCGATGCGCGTGCGCTTGTCGCACTTGTTGCAGACGAGTTGGACATTGCTGTAGGCCAGCGGAGCGTTGAAGTCAACGATGCCGCCCTGCATGGTGCCCTTGACTCCCGCCTTGGTGTGGCGCTTGAGCGTGTTGACACCGCGCACGACAATGCGCTGCTTGTCGGGGTCGGTGCGCTCGACAAGACCGCGCTTTCCGCGATCCTTGCCGGCGATGACCTCGACGGTGTCGCCGGTGCGCAGGTCCAGAGTGCGTACGCGTCCCTGGTACCAGCCCTCGTGGCGCAATGCCACGCGCCGCTTGCGTTCCTGCTTCAGTGCCATCAGAGAACCTCGGGAGCCAGGGAGACGATCTTCATGAAGTTGCGCTCGCGAAGTTCACGGGCAACCGGGCCGAAGATGCGCGTCCCGCGCGGATTGTTCTGGGGGTTGATGAGGACGGCGGCGTTCTCGTCGAAACGGATATGGCTGCCGTCGGGGCGGTTGTATTCCTTGGTGACGCGCACGATCACGGCACGCACAACCTCGCCCTTCTTGACCTGGGCGTTGGGCAGCGCATCCTTGACGGTGCCGATGATGACGTCGCCGACGCGCGCGTACTTGCGGTAGCTACCGCCGAGCACACGGATGCAGAGGATCTTGCGAGCCCCGCTGTTGTCGGCCACTTTGACCACAGATTCCTGCTGAATCATCCCCGTCTACCTACTTGGCCTTCTCGAGAACCGCAGCAAGCCGCCAGCGCTTCTCTTTGGAGATCGGGGCGGTCTCGGTGATACGCACGCGATCACCCATGCCCGCCTCGCCCTTCTCGTCGTGGACCTTGAAGCGCCGTGCATGACGCACGACCTTCTTGTACAGGGGATGAGGCTTCATCTCCTGTACGACGACCACACACGTCTTGTCCATCTTGTCGCTGACGACAACGCCCTCACGGACCTTGCGGCGCCCGCGAGCCTGTACCTCGGTCATTTCTCCGGTCCCTTCGCAGCGGGTGCCGTCGTCCGCTGTGCTTCGAGTTGCACGGTCAGCGCACGTGCAATCTCCTTGTGAATGACGCGGATCTGGCGGTGATTCTCCACCTGACCCGTGGCCTGCTGAAAGCGGACCTCGAACAGCTTGCGGCGCTGTTCCTTCATGTAATCGGTGAGTGCCGCCGCGGACATGCCGCGAAGGTGGTTCATCGATTCAAGACGCTTGCTCATGCTGTCGCCTCCGCCTCGGAACCAGGCTCCTCACGGACGACAAAGCGTGTCGCGATGGGGAGCTTGTGAGCCGCCAGGCGCATTGCCTCCTTGGCGGTCTCGGCCGATACGCCGGACATCTCGAAGAGCATGCGGCCGGGCTTGATGACGGCCACCCAGCCTTCGGGATTGCCCTTGCCGCTACCCATGCGAGTCTCGGCAGGCTTCTTGGTGAACGAGTGGTCGGGGAAGATGCGAATCCAGATCTTGCCACCGCGCTTGACGTGGCGCGTCATGGCACGACGGGCGGATTCGATCTGCCGGTTGGTCATCCAGCACTGCTCCAACGCCTGGAGTCCGAACGTGCCGAAATCAACCGAGTTGCCGCGCGTGGCCTGGCCGCGACGATGTCCGCGGTGGAGCTTGCGATGCTTGGTGCGCTTGGGCATCAGCATGACGTCACTCCTCCCCTGCCGGCTTCTTGGCAGCCGGCTTCTTGGCGGGGGCCTTCTTGGCGACAGGCTTCTTGGCAGGCGCCTTCTTGGTGCTCACCTTCTCGAGCTTCTTGCCACTCTCCGAGTCGTCCTCGGCAACGGCAACAACCTCGTCGTCGTCATCAACGGGGGCCTCGGTGACCTCGGCTTCGACGACAACAGGCGGGGCAACAACAGCGGCGGTGGCAGCGGGCGCAGCGGCGGCTGCAACGGGTGCCGTGGGCTCCTCATCGGGATCGGCATCGACTGCCGACCGCACGCCGCCCTTGGCGATGGGCTCACCGGTGGCGGAGACGAAGTCGCCCTTGTAGATCCAGGCGGTGACACCGATGCGGCCGAACGTCGTCCGCGCCTCGGCCTTGCCGTAGTCGATGTCGGCACGCAGGGTGTGCAACGGCACGCGGCCGTCGCGGTCCCACTCACGGCGCGACATTTCTGCACCGCCGAGGCGACCCGCAACTTCGATCTTGACGCCCTTGGCGCCGGCGCGCATGGAGCGCATGACCGTCTGCTTGAGAGCGCGACGGAAGGCGATGCGCTTCTCCAGCTGAGCAGCAACGTTCTCGGCCACAAGCTTGGCGTCGAGCTCCGGCGTCTTGATCTCGTGGATGGTGACGCGCACCTTCTTGCCCGAGATCCGCTCCAGCTCGTCACGCAGCGCGTCAACCGACGCGCCCTGCTTGCCGATCACGATGCCCGGCTTGGCTGTCTGGATGACAACGGTGAGCTGGTTGGCGGAGCGCTCGGTCTCGATACGTGCGACCGATGCGTTGCGCAGGCGGCTCATGATGAGGCGGCGCATCGCCAGATCCTCATGGAGCAGCTTGGTGTACTCCTTATCGGCGTACCACCGCGCTTCCCAGTTCCGATAGATTCCGAGGCGGAACCCGATGGGATTGACCTTCTGTCCCATTACTTCGTCTCCGCCGCGTCGTCGGCTGGCTCGGTGGTGGTCTCCGCGTCGCTGACCGCCTCGGCCTTGGCAGGCTTGGTGGCGGGCTTGGCGGCGGGAGTTCGCTTGGCCTTGGGCTTATCAGCCACTTCGGCCTTCGTCTCAGTCTTCTCGGCCGCTGCCGTCTTGCCTGTCTTGGCTGCCGGCTTGGCAGGGGCTGCCTTCTTGGCAGGCGCCGCGGGCGCAGCTGCGGAACGGCGCAACGACGGCTCGAGGTCATCGGTGACGATGGCGCGCAGATGCGACGTCTTCTTGGAGATGTTCTGGACGTGGCTTCTCGAGCCGGCACGTGCCCGTTTGAGTGCCCGCGCACCCTCCACTTCGACACGAGCGACGCGCAGCGTCGAACTGTCGAGCTTGTAGTTGTGCTCGGCGTTGGCAGCAGCCGACTTGATGACCTTGAGGACATCGTTGGCGGCGGCACGCGGCATGAAGCGAAGCACAACGAGTGCCTCCGACACGGGCATGCCCTGCACGGCTCCGGTCACCAGACGCGCCTTGCGCGCGGTGGTGCGGACCCACTTGGCTGTGGCTACAACTTCCATGCTACTTGCG
>JBEPVH010000129.1:0-6046 GCA_041691115.1 bacterium
ATAAGAGACAGGCACATGGGTGCGGACGTAGCGGTCGTAGTAGTCAACGGTCGCGGGCTTGAGGTTGGACGACGGCAGGCTGGCGACCCAGGCTTGGAGGTAGGCGCCCAGGGTCAGGCGGGTCGACGGGATCGGACGTGACTCCTCCACCGCGCGCGTCGCGGCCTTGAGCAGCGCCAGGGCGTCGGCTTGGGTCCTGCCGTGAAATTCGCGGCGGTGGCCGTCGATACGGACGCGCGCAACCCAGCGACCGTCGTCGCGCTGAAACAACGACCCCTCGCCCCGGGCTCGGCGCTTCGGCGACGTGCCTTTCGGAGCCTTGCGGCCGTTCGCGCCTCCCGTCGGGCTAGCATTCACCCGTCAGCACTCCCCTGCTGGCCGTTCCCGGCTGACCTCCAGCGCGGGGTGACTAGGGTGCAATCCTACAAGTTAGGGTGCAAGTTAAGGTGCAAATGCCCGGCAAGGGTGCAGGGTTTGGGTGCACAAACCAGATAATTGAATACGAATGAGGCTCTCAAGGCGACGTAGCCAAGTGGTAAGGCAGAGGTCTGCAAAACCTCCATCGTGGGTTCGATTCCCACCGTCGCCTCCATCCCCTTCTTGGGGATCAGTTGCCCCGAAGGCGGGCGCGCAACTCCTCAACCCGGGCGGCGAATCGCGCCTCGACACCATGGTCCGTCGGCGTGTAGTAGGTGTGCCCGACCAGCGCGTCCGGAAGGTGCTGTTGCGCCGCCACGCTGCCGGGAGCGTCGTGCGCATTGGCGTAGCCCGCGCCGAACGCTTCGCCGCGATCCAGAGCGGACGTGGCATTGCGCAGGTGCAGAGGTACGGGAAGGTGGAGCGTCTCCATAACGTCCTCGCGTGCTGCGGCGTACGCCGTCAGTGCGGAGTTGCTCTTAGGGGCGACTGCTAGATAGATGGTGGCCTCGGTCAACGGCAGATAACCCTCGGGCATGCCGATGAACTCGACTGCCTTCTGCGCCGCGACGGCAACTTCCAGTGCTCGCGGATCCGCCAGACCGACGTCCTCGGCTGCCGAGATGATCAGACGCCGCGCCACGAAGCGCGGATCCTCGCCCGACTCCAGAAGGCGCACTAGCCAGTACACCGACGCATCGACATCAGAACCGCGGATCGACTTGATGAGTGCTGACACCACCCAGAAGTGCTGGTCGCCGTTGCGGTCAAAGAGAAGTGCCGGCGCCTGCAACGCACCCTCGATGTCCTCGACAGTCACCACCGCTGCGTCGGCACTACGGTCAACGGCAGCGGCGACGGCCAGTTCGAGACCGTTGAGCGTCACGCGCGCATCGCCACCTGCGGCCTCGACAAGGCGCGCCATCGCATCATCGGGCACGCTGACAGCAATCTTGCCCAGTCCCCGCTCCGTGTCGGCGAGAGCGCGCGTTGCCAGAGACCGCAACTGCTCGGCGTTCAGTGAATCAAGACGGACGACACGAGCACGCGAGATGAGTGCTGCATTGACCTGGTGGCTCGGGTTCTCCGTAGTCGCTCCGAGCAACGTCACCAGCCCACTCTCAACGTGCGGCAGAACGGCGTCCTGCTGGGTCTTGTTGAAGCGGTGGATCTCATCAATGAAGAGAACGGTTCTTTCGTCGGAGCGTCGCCGTGCCTTGGCGCGTTCCACAACGGCGCGAATGTCGGCGACACCCGCCGAGACGGCACTGATGGGCTCAAACGCAGCGTTGCTCTGGTCAGCGATGAGCATCGCCAGCGTCGTCTTGCCGGTTCCGGGCGGTCCCCAGAGAATCAGCGACGGCGGTGCTCCCGAGGCAATCGCACGGCGCAGCACCGAGCCCTCGCCGACGACGCGATGCTGGCCCTCGTACTCCTCAAGCGTTCGCGGTCGCATCCGTGTGGCCAGAGGAGCGTGCGGATCCACGGCGAGGACAGGCGCCGCCGTGGCCACGGGAAAGAGGGAATCCTGTTCGTTCACCCGCGCATCATGCGCCGCCCCGCCATGCGGTTGCCGCGCGCCTTGTCGGTCTAGGAATCGCCGCCCTTGACGGTGAGCTGATGCACCTGCTTGGTGAGGGTCAGGATCTGGTTTGAGATAGCCAGCAGTTCCTTGTTCTCGCGGTCCTCGGCCTGGACGAGATCCCACTGATGATCCGCGAGGATCTGGCGTTTTGCGTCCGCCCGGTTCTGGCTGATCATGACGAACGTCGACAGGAAGATTGCCTCCAGCGACACGATCATCGTCAGCAACCCGAACGGGAAGGGATCCCATCCCTTTGACAGCAGTTCATTGCCGCCAATCCAGATGACGAACCAGACGATGTGTACATAGAGGAATGCCATCGATCCAGCAAAGCCGGTGATGACATCCGCGATGCGGTTCTGCAGGCTTCCGCGCCGCTCCTCGGCATGCCGCGCCAGCGCCGGATTAGACGGCGACGGCAGTGCATACCGTTTGTTCTTCACAGGCGAAATCGTGCGGTCACTCATGCTCGGGTACTCAGCGCACCGGAGGTGGTGGTGGCGGCAGCACCGACGGTGCATCGCCAAGCACGGAACGCAGTGCCTGCGCCGCACCGAGGAGACCAGCAGACTCAACCGGAACGACAATCTTGGCGTTCGGCGACTCGGCAAACTTGCTCAGAGTGTCGAGCTGCAGGATCGCCACCAGCGTCGGATCCGGTGCCGCCGTCTTGATGGCGGAGTACACGGTGTTCACAGCCAGCGCACGACCCTCAGCTTCGAGGATGGTCGCCTGCTTGGCGCCTTCAGCGCGAAGGATGGCGGACTGCTTCTGGCCTTCGGCTTCCTTGATGGCTGCCTGCCTGTTTCCGTCGGCGATATTGACGGCGGACTGCTGCTGGCCTTCCGACTGAAGGATGCGCGCACGCTTTTCCTGGTCCGCCTGCTTCTGCAGTGCGAGGGCCTGGAGGATCTGCGCCGGCGGGGTGATGTCCACGATCTCGATCCGGTTGATTCGGATGCCCCACTTGTCGGTGACCTGCTCCATCTGCTCCTGCACCTGCGTGTTAATGCGCTCGCGCTCGGAGAGGACTTCGTCCAACGACATCGTGCCGATGACAGAACGCAGCGCTGTACGCGCCAGTGCGTCGAGCGCGACCTCGAAGTTGCCGATGGAGAACAGCGCCTGAACGGGATCCATCACCTGCGTGAAGATCGTCGCGTTCACCGCAACAACAACGTTGTCCTTGGTGATGACTTCCTGGCGATCCCCGGGGCGGGGAATCTCGCGCATGTCGACGCGAACCAGCGAGTCGACGAACGGCACGATGATCGCCGGTCCGGGATCAGCGCGATGGTGGAACTTGCCGAGCCGCTTGACGACACCGACCTGTCCCTGCTGGATCAGGTTGACCGACTGGATGAGCGCCACCACAACCGCGATGACGACGAAAAGCAGAATGACGAAGGCGATCGTCGAACCGGTGTTATCCACCGTGAGGACCTCATGAAACTGATGACGACAGGATTGTCAGCTTGACCGCGTCCCGCGATGGTGACGCATCCTAGCCCGAGTCGTCAGCCCGCACCAGAAGGGTCGATCCTCTGACGCCCGCCACGATCACCTTGGTCGCTGCCGCCAGAGGCGACGGGCCGTCGGTCACGGCGAGATATGTCTCGCCGGCGATCTTGGCGTGACCCGGATGATGCTCATCCCCGATCTCATCAAGGGCAAGAGCGGGCTGGCCCACGAAGCCGCCGAAAATGCCGGGAAGCCTCAATTGATCGTCGGGATGATGGAGGCGACGCACGGTGAGCGGGCGAATGGCGGCGACGCCACCCAGACCGACCGCAGCAAACGTCACTGCCTGAATCCAAATCGAGAACCCTGCCAGGTCAACAATCGCCGCTGCGAAAGCGGCAATCGCCACGAACAGAGCGTAAAAGGCCTGCTGGTGGATCTCCACCGCCAGGAGGACGAGACCCGCCGGGATCCAGATCCACCACATGCTGGGCATGTCGTGAGTGTAGACCGCCGCGACAGGCTTGAAACGTGCAACACGCCCGGACGTTTCGGCGGTCACTAGGGCGCTGTGGTTCAATCGAGTTCAAATGTCTGTCGATGAACACGCCCGGAGAATCAAGCGAGCCCGGGTGTCCGCCCGGGTTGCGGGCGCCATCCTCGGATTCGTAGCGGGAATCGTCTATGGCAGCTACGTGCTCTCCGACAACCCGGGTCTTCTCGGGGCCTCCGACACACCCGGCCTTCATGCAGCGCTGTGGCTCTCGGCACTGACAGGTGCGGCGTCGTTCGCACTCGCAGCGCCGATGGTCACCGTCGACGTCTACGTCTGGCTCACCGAATTTCTTGACACAGCACCCGCTGCCGAAATCTTCGGGGCGACGCTCGGTCTCATCACAGCACTCGCCATCTCGGCATTCATCGCCATCCTGCTGAGCGGCCTGCCGTTCGGCACAGGTTTCCTTGTGTCGCTGTCGCTGGCATGCGTGCTTGCGTACATAGGTGTGCGCACCGGCCGACGGCGCCGACAGGCGTTCACCGCCCTGTTCGCCAGCCGCGGCACCACCCTCGATGACCTCATCGTCGGCGGTGATCCCGAACCGCAGGACGGTGCACCCATCGTGGTCGATACATCCGTCCTCATCGACGGCCGCATCGTCGACGTGGTCAAGACGGGATTCATCCAGGGCCGCCTGATCATCCCGTCGTTTGTCCTTGAAGAACTGCAGCGCGTCGCCGACTCCGCCGACAGCCTCAAGCGTGCCCGTGGCCGCCGCGGTCTTGCCGCCGCCGAGGCCGTGAAGCAGGGGCATCACGTCAAGTGCGAGATCCTCGAGCTCGACTTCCCCGGAACTCCCGAGGTGGACGCCCGGCTCATCAAGCTGGCGCGGCTGCGCAACGGCTCGATCATGACCCAGGACTTCAACCTCAACCGCCTGGCGCAGGTCGAAGGTATCCGCGTCCTCAACCTCAACGATCTGGTCAACGCCCTCAAGCCCATCGCCTCAGCAGGCGAGAGCATCAAGGTCACCGTCGTCAAGGAAGGCAAGGAGCCCAACCAGGGCGTCGGCTACCTCGAAGACGGAACCATGGTTGTCATCGAGGGTGGCCGCAACCGTATCGACGAATCCGTCACCGCCACGGTGAACTCCGTACTGCAGACGGCGGCCGGCCGGATGATCTTCGCGCAGGCCGACGAGGTCCGCCCCAAACCCAAAGCCTCACGGACGGCCGAGTCCTGAGCACGGCGATCATCGTCCCGGCATCGGGACGTGCCACCCGGTTCGGAGGCGACAAGCTCTTCGCTGACGCGGGCGGCCGCTCCGTCCTCGGCTGGACCCTGCACTCCATCGCACTCAGCGGCATCTTCTCCCCCGTCATCGTCGTCGCCCCCGAAGAGCGCTGGGAAGAAATCAAGGCGCTGGCTGCTGACGCCGGCATCGCCGATGTACTCCTTGCCAAGGGCGGCGGCTCGCGCCAGGAATCCGTCCGCAACGGCATCGCCCTGATCGGCAATGCGGAGATGACAGTCGTCCACGACGCGGCACGACCCCTCATCTCCCCTCGCGTCTTCGCCGCCGTCATTGCCGCCGCCGCCACAGCCGGTGCCTCGACTGCTGTGCTGCCTTGCACCGACACCATCAAGAGGGTGGTCGGCCGCGGTGTCGCCGAGACCCTCAATCGCGATGAACTGGTCATGGTGCAGACGCCCCAGGCCTTCCTCAGCGACATCCTCCGCACGGCCCACGAACGCGCTGTCACCGATGGCTTCTACGCCGACGACGACTGCGCGCTAGTCGAACGCGGCAGCGGCAGGGTCCTCACCGTGGAAGGCGATCCGCGCGGGTTCAAGGTGACCCGCCCCGACGATCTGGAGTTGCTCCGGGCGCTCGTGGCTGCCGACCGTGTCTAATGGCGCCGGAATGCGCATCGGACACGGATTGGACGCCCACCGACTGGTTCAGGGTCGGCCCCTGATGCTGGGCGGTATCCACATCCCCTATGACAGGGGCCTGCTCGGCCATTCCGACGGCGACGCCGTGGCTCATGCCCTCGCCGACGCCCTGCTGGGTGGAGCCGGTC
>JBEPVH010000130.1:0-6041 GCA_041691115.1 bacterium
GCAACGCCAAGGCCTGGCAGGTCCCGATGAGAAGCGCTGCCTTGAAGGAGAGTTTCTCGGCGGCGGCGAATGTCGCCTCACCCTCGTGGCGCCGCTCATCACGTCGCCGCAGCATCTCGGCGCCAAACAGGATGGCGCCGTTGACCACGAGAAAGGCGGCGGCGGCACGCGGCGACACGAAGAGGGCCCGAAGCGACTTCTCCAGCAGCAGTCCCAGGGTGCCCGCCGGAATCGTGGCCACGAAGATGAGCATCGCCAGATGTTCGTGCTCGCCCTCGACCCTTCCCCTCACGGCGGCACGGCAGAAACCGCTGATGATGTTCCACCACTGCGCTCTATACAGATAGAGGAGTGCTGCGGCGGTGCCGAGGTGAAGCAGCACCAGCAGGGGGACGAAGTCATCTCCGGTGGGCCGCATGTCGAGCCCCAGAAGGGGTGGCACCAGCACCGCATGCCCCAGCGAGGAGACGGGGAAGAGTTCGGTTGCACCCTGCAGGACGGCAATGAACAGGACGGCTCCCAGGACCACGTCGCCGAGGGTACAGCAGGCTAGCCCGGCGGCACCTCGGGGGCCGATGAGATCCAGCCGCGTCGCCACGCCGACAACACAGCACCCGAGCGATCGCTGCATCCCAGCTTGGCAAGGATGTTGCTGATATGCGTCTTCACAGTGTTCTCGCTGACGAACAGGCGGTGCGCGATCTGGGCATTGCTCAGTTGATCGGCGATGGCTTTGAGGACATCGAGCTCGCGCGGCGTCAGCGGGCAGTCGTCGACGACTGTTGTGTTCTGTGCAGCGCGCCGCGCGATCTCGGGGTCGAGGAGGGATTCCCCCGCAGCCACGGCCCGGATGGCCTGAGCGAGTTCTTCGCGCGAGGTGTCCTTAAGGAGGTAGCCACGGGCGCCGGCCTCCAGCGAGGGGAAGATGTAGTCCTCGTTGCGGTAAGTGGTGAGGACGATGACGCGCGCATCCGGATCCTCGGCACGGATTCGGCGCAACGCCTCGATGCCATCGATGCCGGGCATCTGCACGTCCATGAGGACGATGTCCGGCTTGGTCGTACGCGTCAGTTCAATGGCTTCGGCACCGTCTCCGGCGCGGCCCACCACGCAGATGTCCTCTTCGATCTCCAGCATCGTGCAGAGACCCTGGCGGACAACGGGATGGTCGTCGGCAACAACCACACGAATCACGATGACACCAAGGATGCCTGGCGTGAACCTGTGTCTGCCGGACCCCCTGCCAGAGGGATGCGGACATCGACGACAGTGCCGCCGCTGCGGCGACGACGCACCACGACGGTGGCGCCGGCCAGGCGCGCTCGTTCCTGCATGCCGATAAGCCCGAAGGCTCCCTGGCGCTGGGTATCCGCCTGCTTGATCCCCCTGCCGTCGTCGCGCACGGTGACGGCGAGACTGCCGTCGGCAATGCGGGCACGCACCTTGACGTTCGTGGCAGCCGCATGCTTCTCAACGTTGGCCAGTGCTTCCTGACATATCCGCAGCAGGGCAACCTCAGCCTGAGGCTGCAGTGCCAGCGGTCGCGTAAATCCGGCGGCGCGGTAGTCCGCCGCGATTCCCGTGCGCGCGCTCCATGCTGTGAGCTCGGCCTCGAGCGCCGCGAGAAAGCCGGTGGCAGCCAGCGGCGCCGGCCGTAGATCCCACACAGAGCGGCGGGCCTCGTGCAGCGCCGCTCGCGCCAGGTCGCGTGCCAGAACCACCGTCTGCACGGCGGCAGCGCGCTCATCACCGCTGGGCAACAGAACTTCGGCGGACTCGAGCTGCAGAACGATGGCGGTCAATTGCTGTGCCAGGGTGTCGTGGATTTCTCGGGCAAGGCGGGTGCGCTCTTCGAGCACTGCAGTGTCACGGCCGTCGGATGACAGGCGCGCGGTGCGCAGTGCCAGCCCCACCTGATCAGCGATGGCGCGCAACAGTGATCCCGCAGCAGTGATGTCGGCGCCGTCGCCGACGGTGAACGCCAGTGCACCGAGAACTCCGTCACCGACGCCCAGCGGCAGCGCTGCGACGACCTCGCCACCGGACTCCACCTGCACGAGATGCTGTTCGTCGACTGCCGCGGCGGCCACTGCGTCGAGAGATGCAGTGCCCGGCTCGGCACCCGAACCCACGTCGCCGGCGAGAAGTTCGAGACGCCCCTCATTGATGATGAATCCGGCGCCACGACGCATCGGCAGCACGGCGCGCACCGCTGCCAGTGCGTCGGCAAGGATGACGTCGTTGTCGAGTGAATGCGTCAGCGAGCCGGCGAGATCGTTGAGCGCCAGCAGTTCCTCGTTGCGGCTGCGCAGCTCGGTTGTGCGGTCGGCGACGCGCTGCTCCAACTCGCGGGCCGCGGCGAGGATGACGTCGCGCGATCCATTGATCTCGCGGCGCATTCGCTCCAGGGAGTCGGCCAGCGCACCCACTTCGTCGGACCCCTGCTGGGGAACGCCGGCCTCCGTGTCGCCGGACGCAAGCCGCTCGGCGGCGTCACGCAGCGCATTGACAGGGCCCACCAGTCGTCTCGACAGGCCGCGGGCTACAAGAAAGGCGATGCACATCAACAGCAAGCCGATCGGTATGGCGAACAACAGCAGGCGATGGATCGCCGAGTCGATACCGCGTGTCAGTGCAGCGCTGTCGGGCGCCAGGGCACTCACAGGGATGACTGACACGAGCATCCAATGTGTGGCGCTGATTGGCGTCGTAAAGAGTTCCTTGTCGGCGCCGCCGAGATGAGCGCTGAGGGTTGCCGGACGCTGCGCCGCCATGGCGTCGCTGAGCCCGCGGGTCAGCTGTGGGTCGGTGCCCGGGAGGACGGCACCGGTCGTCAGCGACGCCGCGGAGTAGTCCGTGGCTGCACCCTCACTCGATCCGAGGACGAGGTCGCCGGTCGCCAGCAGAAGTTGATATCCCGAGCGGGTGGCACCCGGCCGCGTCGCCAGCGCCTGGTCGGCGAGAGGACCGGTGGAAATGTCGGCTCCGGCGATCAGCTTGCCGCCGCTGACGGTTATCGACACTGTCACCCGCACGTCGCCCGTGCGCGAGTCCTTATAGGTGCCGGTGAAGACGGGCGCGTCGTTGCGATGGGCACCCGACGGCTGATCGCTCTCAGCACGGGGCTGGGCGGACCGGGGAACCGCGCCCGATGTGGTGAATACATTGTCGCCGCCACCGGCCGGCGCATCGGGACTGAGGCGGCCGGCGGAGATCGCGGCGGGCACGTCGAGAGCGGGCACCGACAGCAGTGTGTCGTTGGTGGGGTCCGATACCCAGACGGCATTGACCTCGGGATAGCTGTGAACAAGTCCCTGGAGCAGCGGGATCTCCGGGACACCTGCCGTTGTCAGCGGAGTGATGCGTGTGTTGACCGGTCCCGCGCCGGGTCCGGCGAGAAGCGACGACGACCCTCCGGAGCCTGTCTTCCAGTAGACGCCGCGGAAGAGGCTGAAGCCGCCCCCCGGGGGCACGGCGGTGCCACCGAGGCGTGCCGCCATCTGATCTCGCAGCTGAGTGATGTCCGCGGCGATGGCACCGCGGCGCAGGTCGATGATCTTGGCGCGGTCGGCGACGGCACCCAATTGCCGGGTGCGTTCGGCATCAACAAGCGTTCGGGTGGTCTCATCAGCCGTTGCCCGGCTCATGGCGCCGAGATCGACGACCGCAACCGCTGCAAACGAGAGCAGAGGAACCAGAGCGACCAGCAGCATTGCCGCCAGCAGCCTGTCGCGGAAGAGGCGGGGTGAACGCGGACGCCGAAGTGGCCTCATAGGCGCTCGCCAGTATAGGTTGGACGTACCTGAAGCGCCTGCTTCGAATGAGAAGAATGCTGCGTGCGACGCGGATAAATCACCCCAACGGGTGATGCCCGCTTCGGTACGGCGATCTAAGAATGACATCGGCGCAGTCCGTTCCGGAGCGCACGTGCTTGCGCGCGTGCTCCGGGACGTGCCGCGTCGTATACCGCCAACCGTCTGGGAGAAACCACTTGATAGGGAAAACGATACGGCGGACGCTGGGCGTAGGCCTTGCTTCCGTCACCATGGTTGTGACCGCGTGTGGTTCCACGACCGGGACATCGCCGTCGGCGTCGGCGGGTGAGACCCCCGTCAACGGCGGCACCATGAATGTCGGTGTCTGGCAGCCTCAGGCCTCGTTCCTGAACGCCGGCATCACCGATTCCCAGACATATTCGTATGTGATCGACGCACCGTCGACGGAAGGCCTCCTCTGGTATCGCGCTCAGAGCGAGACTGCGGACGCCAAGTCCCAGGCTGACTACTGGCAGCCATGGCTTGCATCCGAGGTTCCGACCACGCAGAACGGCGACGTCAAGACGTCGGGCTGTGAGGTCGCTGCGGCCAAGATGTGTGTCACCTGGAAGTTGCGCAGTGATGTCAAGTGGCATGACGGCAGCACCTTCTCGGCAACTGACGTCTGCGACACCTTCAATTTCTGGTTCATCAAGTACCAGAACAACAACCCCACCCACATCGCTACGACGTCGGGCTGGGATCAGGTGACGGGATGCTCGATCAAGGATCCTCACACCGCAGTTGTGTCGTACAGCAGCACGTACGGTGCTTACCTGGCCCTCGGCTCGGGTGTGTACGGCGTTCTGCCTGCCTCGCTCCTTGACAAGGCCTTCGCCGCCAACGCCTCGATCTCCGACTTCAAGTTCACCGGTGTGGATCTTGGTGCCGGCTCGGGTAACACGGGCGCCTACAAGACCCCCAGCGCCGGCGCGTCGATGGACCTCTTCCTCGACGGCACCGGTCCCTACGTTCTTGCAAGCTTCGACCCCTCCGACGGCGGTGGTGTCACGTACGTTGCGAACAAGAATTACTGGAACAAGGCCCATCAGCCGCACCTTGACAAGCTGCATTTCAAGTTCGAAGCGGACACCGCAGCAACGATCAACGACATCACGGCGCACAACATCGATCTCGCGTTCGATACGCGCCTTGGTTCGATCAAGGGTCTCCTGGACCTCAAGTCCAAGGGCAAGCTGCAGGTTCAGACGATTCCCGACTCGGGCGCCGAGAAGCTTGACCTCAACGTCTGCGACGACCACAACTTCTGGGTCGGCGGCAAGAGCCTGTGCGGTGCTGACTACAAGCACAGCCCGTACCTGGCCAACAAGGACGTGCGTCACGCCATCCTCATGGCGATCGACAGGGCCAACATCGTGACCAAGATCACCGGTGGTCAGGGCCAGGTTCCCAAGGACTCGTACATGTACCTGGGTGCCGAGTACATCGACTCCGCTGATCTGCCCGCGACCAAGCACGATGTCGATGCAGCCAACAACCTGCTGAACAAGGACAACTTCCCGTACTCCGCGCAGTGCGACGGTGGCAAGTACCGTGCCTTCTCTGACGGCACCTGCATGTCGCTGACAATCTCGACGACCAAGACGAATGCCGGTCGCGTCGACGCTGAGTCCCTCATCGAGGCGGACTTGCTCAAGATCGGTATCAAGGTCATCGAGCCGTTCAGCAACCCGACCAACAGCCTGTTCGACAACTACAGCGACGGCGGTGTGCTCTACACGCACAAGTTCGACATGGCGATCTTCACGTCGACCATGTCGGCACCGGCCGAGCCGGATGCGTTCTACTCCGCCTACGTCGGCTGCTACCCCGCGGACGGCTCGACGCCGACCACGACCACGCAGTGTGTCGGCAGCAGCATCAACCAGATTGCTTCGTCGTTCAACCCGCTCGAGACGGGTAACGACACCGGTATCAACATTCCTGAGCTGAATCAGGCGATGACAGCGGCACGCAACTCTGTTGACCTCACCGTGAGGGCTGAGAACTACATCAAGGCAGAGAAGATCCTCGCCGAGCAGTTGCCCGAAATCGGTCTCTTCCGTCAGGTGACGGTGGACTCCTTCGGTATCAACGTTCGTGGTGTCGAACCGAACGACATCGTGTGGAGCTTCAACACCTACGACTGGTGGTGTGCCGCCGGTAAGTGCCAGCAGACGTAAGGCTGGCGCTGTAACACAGACCTAGGAGGGGCCCGGGAAACCG
>JBEPVH010000131.1:0-6023 GCA_041691115.1 bacterium
CACCTGGACCACGGACGCGATCTGGCTCAGGCAGGACGCCACGAATGCGCTCATCGCCTCGGCCGTCCCTCCGTTGAGAACCGGCGGCGTTCCTCGCGCGACGACATGACGGCCCACACGAATCGACACCAGCGTGTCGTTGTCGTCTGTCGAATCCGCCACGACGGCGACCGCGATGCCTGTGTGGTCGAGGACCTTCCACGAGCGCTCCCATACGCGCGTCTGCCCTCTACATGGCGCCGCGCGAACTGTGGCGTCGCTGACGACGACCTCGCCCGGAGCCGCCAGGGCCGCGCCGAGGATCTCGGTAATCCCGGCGTCCAGTGCGCGCGCCACCACATCGACCGATGCCGGTGCGCGATTCTCCAGGTCAGGAAGTGATCCGAGTTCATCGAATCCTATGTTCAGCGCCCGCATGACGCCAGCGTGCCGCTCGCACACGCGATACCCATGGATCACGGAGGCGTGCTCGGGGCACACCTTCTCGGCACAGCGCCGCTGCCGCCTGTCCTTGTACGAGCACGACAGCAGGTCCAACCCGGCACAGCCGGTCTGGCCACACGGGCCAGCAGGCAGAGTCACAGCCCACGGCGTCGCCGCGGGTGCTTTGGTGAACCCCGTCCCTAGCAGTGTCGCTGAGACGCCACGCATTCGAGTCTCCTCAGCCGAGGAATCGACCGTAGTCCCATCGTGCTGCCCCCGTACCGCCCCGGCCAGATTCGTTTGCGCCCATTCCGGTGGGTACGTTTGCACTACGCGGTTCACGCTCAATCCTGCGTTCCGCCGGTCAGGCTAGACACCGGAAGCGATCGGCCGGACAGTTACCCCGCCGGAGGCGTGCGACGCGGCCGAAGCACGAAGTACCAAGTGCCAAGACCCGCCAAAATCAGAACGATCAGCACGCCACCGACGATCGCCGCGGTCGGTGACGAATCAGACGTCCGAGCTCCGGAGGTAGGAGCGGGTGTGGGTGTTGGCGTCACCACGACGGCAGCACCGGGCGTACCCCCCACCTGGATCGTCTGTGTCAGCGGCGCCGACTCAGAGGGACCCCACGTGGCATCGCCTGCAAAGGAGGCCACGATCGTATGGTCGCCCGCCGTCAGTTTCGTCGTTGAGAGGGAAGCCGTACCGGCGCTCAAGGGGGATGACCCCAGTTCGGTGTCGCCATCCTTGAAGAGCACGTTGCCCGACGCCGCGGAGCCATCCGCTGCCTTCACCGTCGCCGTGAACGTCAGAGGGGAACCGAGGACACCCGGTTCAGCAGACGACGCGATCGTCGTCGCCGTCGTCTTGGCGCCGGGGATGGCGGTCGGAGTTGGGGTCTTGGCTGTCGTCGGCTTCGGCGTTGACGGAGTTGCTGTGTGACCCGGCGCCGACGTTGCAGGGTGGGTTGCGGTGGGCGGGGCAGTAGGAGCCGGATTGACGTTCTGAGTGACGGCAACTGACGGGCCCGAGGCCGCCCATGAGGCGCTGCCCCCGTATTGCGCACTCAGCGAATGCGACCCCGCGGGAAACGTGTGCCCCAATGTGGCCTGACCGGCCGACAAGGTGGCGCTTCCAATCGACACGCCACCATCTTTGAACGTCACAGACCCTCCCGTCGGGGTGCCAAGACCGCTGGAGACAGTCGCGGTCATTGAGACCGACTGCGCGGAAGTTGATGGATTCGGCGTGTGGGCAGTGATCGCGATGCTTGTCGGTTTTGGGGTTGGGACGGGCGTCGGCGGCGTCCCGTCGCTGATCGTGAAGGTCCCGTGCATCGAATTGAACCCGTGAATCGAGCACTTCCACTGATAGGTCCCGTTGATCGTGGGAACTGTGAAGCTGCCCGTCCCGCTCGGAGCCACCGAGGCTGAGGTGCTGAACACCGAAGGTCCGCTCTGGTAGGCGACGGTGTGGTTACGCGTTGTGGAATTGGTGAACGAGTAACTGCTTCCCGCCGACGCCACGAACGAATTCGGGGTGTAGCAGTACGTGGTCCCCGCTCCGCACGCGGGGGTTGTGATGGTCATGAAAGCTGCTTGGGCGTGCAGCGGCACGGTCGCACCAAGGAGTGACAGCAGGCCACCCAGCAGCAGGCCGACGACAGCAATGCGGGCGGCACGGCGGGCGGAGCGCAGACGTGGGGTTCCCATCACGCCGAGGTTATACCCGAGAGCGATATGCGGGTCAGAGTCCCAGGTCGTCCGGGGCGGCGGGAACTCGGTGGACGATCTCCCGGGAGACGTGGGCGGCCCAGGCTGAGACCTCGGGGTCGGTGGAGAGCATCGCTCTGTCCAGGACGTCGGTGGCCCGGAGGCGGAGGGCCTCTTGGTCTATCGGTTCCATGCCGCCGGCGCGGAGGGCCATGGCAAGCAGGCAGCCTTGAGAGTATTCAGCCCGGGACAGAAGCTCGCCGCCTGCTTTGCCGATGTAGGCGTCGAAGAAGGAGGCGGCGCGTAGGAAGTCGTCGGCTGTGGGCTCCGGCCTGTTGTCTACCGGATGGCTCGACGTCACGCCGGGTGGGTGCGAGGCGCGCTCAATGAGGTCGCTCGCGTCGGCCGTGAGCCGATCCAGTTCCTCTGACGGCGACGGAACGTCGAACTCGAGGGTGAACTCGCTTTCGAAGGTTGCGCGGGGCAGACGCCATTCGGATTCGGGGCCGTCGCTGATGACCCAGTCATCGCCCTGGATGCGGACGTAGCCGTAGACGTTTCGGTGCGTGAACGGGGCATCGACCCACTCGCCGATATGAACGGCGCGGACAGGATCCTTACGCTGATATTCGTTGGGGTTGCTCGTGTTGGCGCTCACGAAACATGATTCGAAAATCGCCGCTTCGACGGGATGCTGCGTGCCGTCTGCTTCGGTGACGAGGTAGTCGCCAGCCTGGCCGGTGAGGTTCTCATCGCGCGACGTCGTGACGCGGAACAGCGTGTCCATCTTTTCGGCAGTCACTGTGCCGGTATGGCGGTACTGGCGCGCACCGCGCATCTCAGTGAAGTAGTACCTGCTCACACGAACTCCTTGTTAAAGACACACAGGGTGCCACCGCGCCTACGGTGACACCCTGTCCCCCGTGTCAGCCGAGGCCGTCGAAGTCCGTTTCGATGGGACCTGCGCCGTCGGCCGAAGGAGTCTGTGCTTCAGCATCGGCCGCTTCCGCGCCCTTTGCCTCTTGCTCTGCGGTCTTGCGATAGATTTCATCGCCGACCTTGGAGATCGTCGCGGTCAGCCCGGTGAACGCTCCGATGATTCGCTGATTGTCCTTGCCCGCGAGTGCTTCCTTGAGTTCGGTTGCACCAGTGGTCATCTCGGTCTTGAGGTCTTCGCTGAGAGCCTCGCCGTACTCGTTGACTGCCTTCTCGGCAGCCTCGACGAGACGATCGCCATTGTTGCGAGCGTCGATGACGGCGGCACGCTCCTGGTCCTCGACCGAGTGAGCAGCCGCGTCCTGGACCATCTTCTCGATCTCAGCTTCGGACAGGCCCGTGGAGTTGGAGCAGGTGATCTGCTTCACCTTGTTGGTGCCGAGGTCCTTGGCGGTGACGTTGAGGATGCCGTCCGCGTCGATGTCGAACGTGACCTCGATCTGCGGCTGGCCCATCGCTGCGGGCGGAACGTCCAGCTCGAAGTCGCCGAGGATGCGGTTCTCAGCTGCGACAGGGCGCTCGCCCTGGCAGACACGAACCTTGACGTCAGGCTGGTTGTCGCGAGCTGTGGTGAAGATCTCACTCGTGGAGTGGGGGATCGTCGTGTTGCGCTCGATGAGGATGGTGTTGATTCCACCCTTGGTCTCGATACCGAGCGACAGCGGGGTGACGTCGAGGAGCAGAACTCCCTTGACGTCGCCGACGAGAACACCACCCTGAACAGCGGCGCCCGCAGCAACAACCTCATCGGGGTTGACGCTACGGTGCGGCTCGCGACCGGCGAGTTCCTTGACGAGTGCCTGCACGGCGGGCATGCGGGTCGAGCCACCGACGAGGATGAGCTCATCGATTTCCTTCGCGGTGATGCCGGCTTCCTTGAGGGCGTCCTCAACGGGCTTGCGGCAACGCTCGGTCAGGTCCTTGGTCATCTTCTCGAACTCACCGCGCGTCAGCGAGTACTGAAGGTGCATCGGGCCGTTCTGGTTGGCCGACACGTAGGGCAGCGAGATGTCAGTGGACTGACGCTGCGACAGCTCAATCTTGGCCTTCTCAGCGGCCTCCATCAGGCGGGCCTTGGCGCCGGGATCCTTCATCAGGTCGACGCCCTGGTCTGCCTTGAACTTTGTGGCGAGCCAGTCGACGACGCGACGGTCGTAGTCATCACCACCGAGGTGCGTGTCACCTGAGGTCGACTTGACCTCGAAGACACCGTCGTCGATGTCGAGGACGGAGACGTCGAACGTTCCACCACCGAGGTCGAAGACGAGAACTTTCTTGTTGTCTTCGAGCTTGTCGAGGCCGTACGCGAGTGCGGCGGCGGTGGGCTCGTTGACGATGCGCTTGACGTTGAGTCCGGCGATCTTGCCGGCGTCCTTGGTCGCCTGGCGCTGTGCGTCGTTGAAGTACGCAGGCACCGTGATGACGGCATCGGTGACGGGCTCGCCGAGGTATGCCTCTGCGTCAGCCTTGAGCTTCTTGAGGACTTCAGCGGAAACCTGCTCAGGTGTGAGCGTGCCGCCGGCGGTCTGAACAGCGGCGCGGCCGCCCTGACCCTTGACTACCTTGTAGGTTGCCTGCTCGATCTCTGTGCCGACTTCTTCGAAGCCACGGCCCATGAAGCGCTTGATCGAGGAAATGGTGTCCGGGTTGACTGCACGCTGGTTCTTTGCCAGCTGGCCCACCAGGATTTCGCCGTCCGCCTTGAAAGCGACGACCGAGGGAACCGTTCGCGCGCCCTCGGCACTCGCGATGACAACGGGCTCTCCGCCTTCAATCACGGAAACAACGCTGTTGGTGGTTCCCAGATCGATGCCGATCACCTTACCCATGGTTCTTGTCTCCCATCCGTAGCGGTTGTCCGCTGTCGTTCCCGGGACAGTGTTAGTCGTCAACGCGGACATCGCGCGGACATCACGCGGACATGAGGCGGACATTCGACGTCGGGAGGGTCAGGAAGCGGCCAAATCCGATCTGGGAGCGGGCCTGCAAGCCTGCTTCGGGATGCCTTCGTGGAGCGCCGCTTAGACGGCAGGCTCCGAGGCGAAAAGGCTTACGCCACAGGGGTTCGCCCTACGACTTGAAGACGCAGACCCAGATAAATGTGGGTCCGGTGGCACCCTGGTAGCTACCCACTGCGGTGTAGGAGACGCCACAGCCGATGGACGAGTAGGCCCCGACGATGTTGCTGTAGTGCGCGGGGCTGTTGAGCCACATGGTGTTGGTTGCCCAGACGTTGTCGAGGAGATCGGGGTCTCCGGAGCGCCAGGCGATGTTTTCTCCGGCGGAGTGGTAGCCAACGCCGTAGGCCTTCATGTAGGTGGTGAAGACGTACTGCGTGCCGGCGCAGCCACCGATTGCATGCGAGAAGTAGTTGCGGGAGTAGAGATCCTGAGCGCGGTCGGCGATGACGCCGCGACCTCCGCAGGACGCCGTGTTGTACGTCGAGCCGGCGCCCGCGATGGATGTGAGAGCGCCGTCGGCCAGGAGGGCGCCCCGACCGCGTGCTGCGCGGTCGTAGTTGTGGATGCGGTCCATGGCGCCGGCAGCCGCCGTGCGGCTCACGGGCTGGTCGATGGACGGCAGCGATGCACCGAGGGGCACGACGTCGCGGGAGATGTCCCACGTTCCCCAGGAACTGAGGCCGGTCCAGTCGATTCCGGCGGGAGACCCGTCGCGCTCGACGATGCCGTAGCGGGCCACGGCGTAGGCACCGCCAGCGACTACGTGAACGTGCTGGTAGATGTCCCAGCCGGAGTAGTAGTGCGTCGAGGGGATGTAGGAGGCTGCGCCGAAAGCGTGGATGCCGCCGTATCCATCGAGGGTCCAGCCGCCGTCAGGCGTACCGGACGCATTGAGGTGGATGTCGAGACCACGGGCTATGTCCCAACC
>JBEPVH010000132.1:0-5994 GCA_041691115.1 bacterium
GCTCACCAGCATCGCGTCGTAGCCGCGAGCCAATGCGCCGTGGAGCGTTGAGCGGATACAGGCATCGGTCTGAGCCCCGGCCACGACAAGACTGCCGACACCCAGATCGGAGAGGACGGCCTCGAGGTTGGTGTCCTCAAACGAGTCGCCGTAGTTCTTCTCCACCAGCGGCTCGGCGGCAGTTGGATCAAGCTCGGGAACGATGCGCCAGTCGTCGGTACCACGCACCAGATCCTCGTCGGAGTGCTGGACCCAGACCACGGGGACGTTGGCGTCGCGCGCCTTGCCGACAAGGCTCGCAACGTTGGCGACCACGGAGTCGCGTTCATGGGAGCCGGCGACAACGCCGTTCTGCACGTCAATGACGAGAAGAGCTGTATTCGGACGATTGTCGAGGGTGCTCATTTGATCCCCTGCTAGATTCTTCCGGCGACCGGTGTGCGCGACGCCCGGGCACGTGTCGCATCAGCGCGGGTCGGGAAACCTGTTGTTCGAACGATGACGCGATCCATGCCGCGATCTGTCAGGACCCGCTTGAGCAGCAGTGCGATCCTGGCCTCGCGGCCGACGATGTAGCGCGTCCGCGGCCGGGAAGCCGTCAATGCGTGGACGACGGCATCGGCAACACGCTCAGGCGGTACGCCGTGCTCGGCTTCTCGCCGGGCCACGGCACGGGCGATGTGAACGGCCGCGCCATATAGTTCATGGAGACGTTCCGGCGCCGCGTCGATGAGCGCATCGGCTGCGTCGACGCCCTTTCCCCAAATCGGAGTGGCGACAGCGCCGGGCTCGACGATGGCGACGCCGACCCCCCACGGGAGCATCTCGACACGCAGCGCGTCACCCAACGCCTCGAGGGCGAACTTGGAGGCGCAATAGGCTCCCACCATCGGCTGCGAGAGCTTGCCGCCGAGCGAGCTCATCAGCACGATGCGGCCCTGGCTGTCGCGGAGCATGTCCATGAATGCCTGGGCGACGCGCAACTGTCCGAAGACATTGACCTCGAACTGGCGCCGCAGGTCGTCGATCGCAAGGAATTCAAGTGGCGCTGCCACGGCGATTCCAGCGTTGTTGACGATGCCCACCAAACGCGAGTCGGCGATCGCTGTCCGCACTGTCGCTGCTGCCGCGTCGACCTGCGCGGCATCGGTGACGTCGAGCATCAGCGGCGTGAGAAGTGGCGACGATGCGGCCCGGAGGGCATCAGCATCAGCGTCGCGCCGGACACCGGCGAAGACGCGAAATCCTTCGGAAGCGAGGCGCAGCGCGCAGGCCCTGCCTATTCCGGTCGACGCACCGGTGACGACAACTGCCGGCTCATTCATGATCGACCTCCCTGATGGACCGGCAGAGTATCAATCAGGGGAGAAATGGGCGGACCGGTGCCGCAAAGACCGGCCCGCCCGTAAGCGACTGAAGGGGTTAGACGACTGTCGTGGTACGCGGTGTCGAGGCGATGAGCATCACCTTGACGATGGCAAGCGCCACCAGCGAGTACACGGCGATCGCCAGGAGGTCGGCCCAGCGCACCACGTAGGTGGTGTTGGTGACCGTCACGCCGAAGATGCCGTCGAACGGAGATGCCAGCGGACCGCCGAGGCTGTAGATGAAGTCGGCGAACCCGACTGTATTGGCCTTGAGGGCACGGAACAGAAAGTCGAACGCCAGGATGACGTCCAAAATGCCGGCGATCAGCCAGACGAGTGCCCCAATGCGGTAGCCGGGCGAAGCCACGGTGGTCGTCGACGACGCCGTGCGCGGCGTTACGACGCGTTCCTCGTGAACCTGCACAGGTTCCATGGTGGGTCTCCTCGTATTCGCAAGCGCCTAGTGCGCTGACACAAAACATGATAGCACTACTATCACTCTTTGTGCAACTTAAGGTGCGGGTACAGATATTCCATGGCTGTGGCGAGCCACCCGAGTCCGGCGGCGGCTGGCCACAACCACTGCTGCCTCGATCACGCAATAGCCCCCCGCCACGGCGGCGGGCGGGTTGCCCGAGCCGATCCCGAAGAGGGGATCTGTCACCTGCCAGGTCCACGTTCCCAGCCCGGTTCCGAGCAGTTCAAGGGCGGACGTCACAGCCAGGACTGCGGCAAAGAAGACCCCGCGTGAGGTTCGCAGTGAGAAGCAGACGAAGTAGACGCACCAGAACGCTCCGAGCACATCCGTGCGATGCAGCAGCCAGGGAGAGATCAGGAGCCCGAAAGCAGTCCACGCCACAGCGACCGATACGGCGATCCTCACTGTGAGGTGCGGCGCCCGGGTGAAGACCCGGGTGGCCGAGAGGCGGAGCGCCATGTAATAGACCAGCCCGTGGCCCGGCGGCACGTACTGAGGAACGTTGTACAGCGTGTAGCGGTAGACGCCCCAGGCCACTGAGCCGAAGAGTTCCACAAGGGTCGCGATGCAGACGCAGGCGAGGAGCGCCCTGCGTTCAGCCGGCGTCGACTCAATGCCCGCGATGAGCAGGACTGTCCAGGCGACCCCGCCGAGAACCGCCTGGACGGTCAGGGACGGATGGACCGCATCTGCTGCCAGAACAAGGACCGTGGCGATGCCCAGCACCGGAAGCGAATGCGTGAGGCGGAGCATCGAACGAATCGTCAGAAGAACTTCTCCGACGGCTCGTTGTCGGCCTTCTCGGGGCCATGGGTGGCGCGTGTGAGCCACCACAGAATGATGGGGGGGCCGAGGCCCAGGGGGAGTTCGGCGAGGCTGACCCACAGCGGGTTATCCGCAATGCTGCCGTCGCTCCGTGTGTAGGCGAGACGGTTCACCACCACCAGGACCACCAGCAGGCAGAGGAAGCAGCCGATGCCGCGCCAGATGCGCTCACGGCGATGCTCCCAGTGGATGAACTTCAAGCGCTGCCGGCCAATGAAATAGAGGCCGAGGACGGAGGCGGCTGTGCGGAAGTTAGAGGCCAGGACTAGGCCAAGCCCATAAAAAATCAGGGCGATGACGACCAGCTCGATCACGGCGCCAGTCTAGTGGCTTCCGTGTCAGGCGGCCATACGTCCCGGCCAGCGGCCCTCGACCCTTGCTGTGGCTCGCATATGAATAGGCGTCACCCGCAACCGCCGTGGCAGGAGGTGGGTGGCTGTGCGGAACCACAGACAGGCACCGCGGTGCGCGGCGGAGTGAGCCGGCGTCCAGCGAACCCCGTAGCCGCGGCGCAACGTCGGCGGCAGCGATCCCGTGTTGAGGAAGGAGACTGCTTCGAAGAGCGGCCGGAGTGGCAGGGGGAGCGGCGGCATGAGGATGGTGCGCGACACAACCCGCGATCCGGCTCCGGGTGCCGCGACGCCTGCGGCTATCACGCCGTCGACGTACGCCCTGACCTCGGCGAAACTCTGGAACAGCAGCGCGCGAGGCACTCCCATCATCCGGCCGACAGCATTCCACTCGCGCGTCATCGTGTCGCGGTCGTCGGTGGTCAACGTCCCGACAAGCGTGTCGTGCGCCACCACCAAGTTTTCGACAATCGTGGCGTGAACCCAGCGGAGGAGGTCGGCGTCGGTGGCCGTGTAATGGGCGCCTCCGTGAACCCGCCGATTACCCGAACCGCGCGGCAGCGTGCCGGACACATGATGGTGCAACTGGTTGACGTGACGGCATGCTGCCTTGGCCTCTGCCGTTGTGCCGTAGGTCACCACGCTCACCCATTCGATGGTGCGTTGGAACCTGCCGTAGGGATCGCGCGCGTAGGCCGAATGGTCGATCGCGCCCTGTGCCACAAGGGGATGTGCCGCCTGCATCAGAAGAGCACGCCCACCCAGGAGCAGAATGGTGGGCTCGCGCACGACCTTCCATGTCACCGATGCCGGTCCGAACAAACCGGGATCCGGCGAGGGGTCGTGCAGCGGCATCGGCCTCTCTGGAAGGATGGCCGCGGGTGCGAGCAGAAGCCGCCGCAGAGCATGCCTGCCGGGGATCCGCATGATCCCACCGTATCACCGCCAAAGCGCAGTGACTGCAACGATTCCGCCGCGCTCAGCGGACTGCGAGGATCTTGTGAATCTCCGATCGCAGTGTGGCCAGCGCCACCGGCTTGGTCAGAAGCACGGCGGCTCCGGCAGCGGCGGCGTTCTTCTCATCGTCGTCGCCGGCGCGGCCGGAGAGGATGATCACAGCCGTGTCGGGCGATGACACCTTGATGGTGCGGCACACGGCGAAGCCGTCGAGCCGCGGCATATTGATGTCGAGCACTACAACGTCGGGCGCATGTGCACCCGCGGCTGCCAGCGCTCCCTCGCCGTCATGGGCCTGGTCGACAACGTGGCCTTCCATCTCGAGGTACTGGGTGAGAGTGCGCGCCAAACGAACGTTGTCGTCGACGACGAGGATGCGGGCCACGGCGGGAACAGTACCAGCCCTTGCGGCGGACGGCCGGGGTCAGGCGGCTCCGACGCGGATCATGCGGCTATCCGTGTCAACGATCTCGCGCTCATGCGACGAGAGCCTGTGCTGGACCAGGAAGCTGCGCGTTCCGACCTTCCACAGCGCCTGACCACGGCGCAGCTGGCTCAGCAGCTCCGCCTCGGACTCGGTGAGGCCGAGGAGGTCCTTCGACGCGGCGACGTCGCCGGGTGCCTGGTAATAGATGACTCGCGTCTCGGAATCGGACAGCAGGCCGCGGGCAAGTGCCACCTGCTCGGAGTCGACATCACCGGCGGCGGTAAGGTCGGAGAGGCGATGGACCACAGAGATGTTCTGCACGCCGTAGGCGCGGGCCAGCTTGTAGCTGCTCTGCAGCCAGCGGGCAATGGCAACGTTGCGCAGGCAGACCCACGCCTCGTCGAGTACCAAAAGACGCTTGGTCGGCTCGGGGCGGGCGAGCGCGCGCTGCAGCCATGCAGCGGCACAGACCATAAGGATGCCAAGCGCTTCGGACTGGTAGACGGATGAGAGGTCGAACGACACCAGCGGTGCCGTCAGGTCGATCTCACCCGACGTCGGGCCATCGAACATGCCGCGCAGATCGCCCTCGCAAAGGCGCTGCAATTCAAGGGCTGCTTCGCGGCTGCCGCGCGCCAGCGACACAGGATCAGTGGCCAGACGACTGGCCGCAGCGGCGGACGGATGCAGCAGGCATTCGACCACGAGAGGCAGCGTAGGCTCGCCCTTGTTGCGGGCGGTGGCTTCGAGGAGTGCAACACCACATGCGGACCGCTCTTCCGGTGTCAGTGCTCGCTTCAGGGAGGCGGCGATGATGGCCAGAAGAACGCCGAGCTGGTCTTGTGCGATCTGATCCTTGGGCCGCTCAGGATCGCCGACGCGCGGATCGAGCGGGTTGAGGCGCACCTTGCCGCCGGGGGTCAGACGCAACTGCTCGACGCCGACTGCATCGCAGAGCGCCTGATTCTCACCCTTGGGGTCGAGCATCACGGCGCGGCGCCCGAACACCAGCTGGCGCCACACGTAGCTCTTGACGAACGACGACTTGCCGAAGCCGATCTGGCCAATGACGAGCATGTTCGGGCCCGCGAGTTGCTTGCCGTACAGCTCCCAGGGGTCGTAGCAGAAAGAACCGCCGTAGAGGTCCTGGCCGATGTAGCAGCCGCGTGAGCCGAGGCCACCCTCGGCGACAAACGGGTACGCCGCCTGGAAATGCGCTGTGGTAACGCGGTGGGCGTTCTGGCGGGACTTGCTCCTCATTTCAGGCCACGTCCCAGGGGCAGCGTGTAGGTGAACGCCAGATCCTGTGAGCCGCCGAGACGGCGAAGGATGAGACGCGCCTGCCCCGCCTGCTGCTCGATCTCGCTGCAGGCAACCTCGAGACCGTCGAGATCCTCGGCCGACACCGTGATGTAGCCGGAGAAACGAATGTCGGCATGACCATCGGCAAGCTCCTGCTCGCGGCGCACAACCGACTCCTGCTCGCCCAGACGGCGCATGCAGGTGAGGAAGCCCTCACGCGACCCCAGATCGGAGTCGGCGAAGTCAATGGTGCGGGCCCAAACGGCGTCCCGCAGCGCCTAGAGCGGC
>JBEPVH010000133.1:0-5983 GCA_041691115.1 bacterium
AAGCGCATCCGTGTCTACAAGGATCAGACCCTGCCCGTCCTCGGTTACTACCAGGGACGCCAGATCGCCATCGTCCACGTCGACGGCAGCGGCACCATCGAGCAGGTCACCTCGCACATCCTCGAGACCCTGGCGCGCAACGGTGACGGCGTCGGCAACGCAGGCGTCGTCTCGTGACTGACGGCAGTTTCAGGCTCAAGAAGCCTGAGGAGATCGAGAAGATGCGCGCCGCCGGCCGCATCCTCGGCAACTGCCTGCAGCACCTCGCCGACTCGGTCACGCCGGGCATGACGACGCTGGACCTCGATGCTCTGGCGGAGACATTCATCCGCGATCACGGCTGCACGCCGGGATTCATCGGCTACCACGACTTTCCGAACTCGCTCTGCGTCTCCGTCAATCACGAGGTGGTGCACGGCATTCCCGGGCCCGCAGTGATCAATGACGGCGATCTGGTGTCGCTCGACTGCGGTCTCATCCTCGACGGCTGGTGGGCCGATTCCGGCCTCTCCGTGGCCTGTGGCGAGCCCTCCGCCGAGGTGCGACGCCTCATGGATGTCACCCGCGAGGCCCTGGAACGCGGCATCGCCGAGGCAGTGCCCGGCAATCGCCTGGGTGACATCGGCTATGCCGTCCAGACATTCGTCGAAGCCCAGGGCTTCTCCGTCGTTCGCGATTTCGTGGGCCATGGCATCGGCCGCAACATGCACGAGGCGCCCCAGGTGCCGAACTACGGCGAGAGGGGCAAGGGGACCGAAATCAAGCCAGGGCTGGTCCTGGCCATCGAGCCCATGGTCAATGCCGGCAAGGCTGCCGTGAAGGTCCTCGATGACGGCTGGACGGTGGTCACCGTCGACGGCAAGCTCTCCTGCTACGCCGAGCACACAGTCGCCATCACCGAGGCGGGCCCCGAGATCCTCACCGTTCGTCCCGGAGCGAGGGCCGCCGCATGATTGCGCCGGAAACCCGCATTTCCGTATACTCGCCGCTTGTGGCTGTCGCGCAGCCCGGTTCGGTGTGTCCGGCTGGTTTGCCGTGACTGAGCGGTTGATTGGAAGGGTCATAGAGCCCCTTCCGGATGCGCTCTACAGGGTCGAGCTGGACGGCGGTCACAAGGTGCTTTGCCATCCGGCCGGAAAGGCCCGCCTCCAGGCGGTGCGGATCCTCCCGGGTGACAGGGTGCACGTGGAACTCAGCGCAGCCGATCCTGGTCGGGGTCGGATTCTCCAACGACTGGCATAGAAAAGAGAACGAAATCCAATGAAGGTCCGGGCTTCCGTCAAGAAGATGTGCGAGCGATGCAAGGTCATCAAACGCCATGGAGCCGTTCGCGTGATCTGCGAGAACCCCAAGCACAAGCAGCGTCAGGGCTGAGAGGAAAGTAGTGGCACGTATCGCCGGCGTCGACATCCCTCGCGACAAGCGCGTGGAGATTTCGCTCACCTACATCTACGGCATCGGATCGACCACCGCGAAGCGAATTCTCACGCTCGCTCAGGTGGATCCCGACGTTCGCGTCAAGGATCTCTCCGATGCACAGGTGGGTCGCCTGCGCGACATCATCAGCAAGCAACTCCAGGGCCGCGTCGAAGGCGATCTGCGTCGTCAGATCGCTCTCAACATCAAGCGCCTCATGGAAATCGGCACGTACCGCGGACTTCGCCACCGTCGTGGCCTCCCCGTTCGTGGCCAGCGGACGCGCACCAATGCGCGCACCCGTCGTGGACCCAAGAAGACCATTGCCGGCAAGAAGAAGGCCGGTAAGAAGTAGGTGAGCTGAAACTGTGGCCAAGAAGAAGAAGGTAGTCAGGACGCGGCGCCGCGAGCGCAAGAACATTGCGGTCGGGCAAGCACATGTCCTCGCAACCTTCAACAACACAATCGTCAGCCTCACTGACACCACGGGCGCCGTTATCGCCTGGGGTTCGGCCGGCGGCCAGGGCTTCAAGGGCTCGCGCAAGAGCACGCCCTACGCAGCGCAGGTCACAGCCGAGGCCGCATCGCGCCGCGCCATGGAGCACGGCCTTAAGACAATTGAAATCTTCGTCAAGGGTCCGGGTGCCGGACGCGAGGCGGCGATCCGCTCTTTGCAGGCGTCCGGACTTGAGGTCTCGGCCATCACCGACGTCACGCCGATACCCCACAACGGATGCCGCCCGCCCAAGCGGCGCCGGGTCTAGGAAGTAACGATGGCCAACCAAGCAGGTCCCGTCTGCCGTCTCTGCCGCCGCGAGGGAGTGAAGCTCTACCTCAAGGGCAGCAAGTGCATCACCAAGTGCACCTTTGACAAGCGCAATGCGCTCATCCCCGGCCAGCACGGCCTGGCGCGTCGCCGCAAGGTGTCCGATTACGGCATCCAGTTGCGTGCCAAGCAGCGTGCGCGGCGCATGTACGGCGTGCTCGAGCGCCAGTTCCGCACCTACTTCGACCGCGCTGAGCGTTCGCAGGACGTGACGGGTACTGTGCTGCTGCAGCAGCTTGAGCGTCGTCTTGACAACATCGTCTACCGCCTCGGTTTCGCCGCATCGCGGCGCGAGGCACGGCAGTTGGTGTCGCACCGCCACTTCGCCGTCAATGGCCGCACTCTCAACATTCCCTCGGCGCAGTTGCGTCCCGGTGATGTCGTTGAAGTGCGAACCAACAGCCAGAAGATTCAGCCCATCGCGTTGGCGCAGGACCTTCTCAAGAACCGCACGATTCCCGATTGGCTGACGCTGGATGCAACGTCCCTCAAGGGCTCGATGCAGCGCATGCCGGAACGCCACGAAATGGAACAGGTCATCGATGAGCAGCTCATCGTTGAGTACTACAGCCGCTAGTTAGAGATTCACTTCGGTAAACGCGCGACGGCGCGAACCGCCAGTCCACCCGCAGGCCGCGGACGCACGGCCACAGCTGAGGCACACACCCGACCATGGTCGACATGATCACCGCCCCCTCCGTTCGCGAAGTCGAGAGCAGCGCCGACTACGGTCGTTTTGAAATCGAGCCCCTTGAGCCCGGTTTCGGTACCACCCTCGGCAACTCGCTTCGGCGTGTGCTGCTGTCCTCGCTGCCGGGTGCTGCCGTTACATCCGTCTCCATCGACGGCGTCGCTCACGAGTTCTCCGCAGTTCCCCATGTCAAGGAGGACGTCACCGAGATCCTCCTCAACATCAAGGGACTGAACGTCGTATCGCATTCGGCCGAGCAGGTCCGCATGTCGATCGATGTTCGCGGTGCCCGCGTCGTCACCGCCGCCGACATCGAGGCGCCCGCCGACGTCGAGATTCGCAACCCCGATCTCCACATCTGCACCCTCGACGGTGCCAAGGCGCAGCTGCGCATGGATCTCATCGTCGAGCGCGGCAAGGGCTACGTGATGGCCGAGCGCAACAAGCGCGAGGGCCAGCCCATCGGCGTCATTCCGATCGACGCCATCTTCACGCCTGTCCGCAAGGCCAACTTCACCATCGAGAAGACCCGTGTCGGTCAGGAGACCGAGTGGGACAAGCTCAATGTCGAGGTCTGGACCGACGGCACCATGAGTCCTGTCGAGGCTGTCAGCCAGGCGGCTGCACTCTTCACCTCGCACCTCGACCTGTTCGTGCGCTTCGGCGACAACCTCGCCGCCCCGCAGCAGCAGAAGACCCGTGGCAATGACCTGCCGAGCCGTCTCGCCGACATTCCTGTCGAGGAGCTTGAGCTCTCGGTCCGTGCCCTCAACTGCCTCAAGGCCAACGATGTCACCAAGATCGGACAGCTCGTGGGCATGCGCCAGGATGAACTGCTCACCCTGCGCAACTTCGGCCAGAAGTCGCTGGACGAGATCAAGGAGAAGCTGGTAGAGCGTGAGTTCGTCACCAACGAAGAACTCGACACTCTCTTCCAGCCGACGCGGTAGGAGCCAGAAATGAGGCATGGGAAGGCTGGACGCAAGTTCGGCCGTACGTCCGACCAGCGCTTGGCGCTGACGAAGTCGCAGATGACATCGCTGCTTCGCTATGGACGCATCACGACCACCGAGGCCAAGGCCAAGGAGCTTCGCCGCTGGGCCGAGCGCCTGATCACGGCAGCCAAGCCGGACAACGTGGCAGCACGCCGCGCGGTCGCGCGTCACATCACCGATCGTGAGGCTGCCAACCGCCTCTTCCAGACCTACCTGCCGCGGCTCAAGGATCGTCCCGGCGGTTACACCCGGGTACTTCTCCTGCCGCCGCGCCATGGCGACAACGCTCCCATGGCGATCGTCGAGCTGGTGGACCGCGTCGAGGCCTGACATGCCCACCTACAGGCTCACTCTCGAATATGACGGCGCTGCGTACGCCGGCTGGCAGCGCCAGCCGAACGTCAGCACTGTTGAGGGTGCCCTGAGGGATGCCATCACCGGCGTCACCGGTGAGCAGGAATTCCGTCTCACAGCCGCCTCGCGCACCGACGCCGGTGCGCATTCGCACGGCCAGGTGACCGGCCTGACGCTGGCTCGCGAGTGGGAGCCGGCGCGTCTGCTGGCAGCACTCAACGGCACGCTGCCCAGCGACATCGCAGTTGTCGGCGCCGAGATCACCGGCGAGGCGTTCCACGCCCGCTTCGATGCACTGGGCCGCCGCTACCGTTATGTCGTGGTGCCGCGTCGCATGCGCGCACCCGCGACCCGGCACCATGCTTGGTTCGTCAAAGGCGACCTCGACCTCGCTGCGATGCGTGGTGCAACCCGGATCCTTGTCGGTGACCATGACTTCGCCGCATTCGGCAAGCCCACCAATCCAGGAACCACGACACGTCGCCGCGTCAGCAACGTCGCTGTGCGGCGCGTCGCAGTGCACAACGACGACAGCCAGGCGGGTTTGACTGCACTGGTGATCGACGTCTCCGCCAATGCCTTCCTCTACGGCATGATGCGCACCATCGCCGGTGCGCTCGTGGCCGTGGGCCAGGGCAAGCTCACTCACTCCGATATCGCGGCGATGATCCGCGATCCGCACGGCGCTCATCGCCATGTCACGGTGGCTCCGGCGCATGGCCTTCACCAGTGGACGGTAACCTACCCATGATGACCCAGAAGACCTTTCAGGCCAAAGTCGGCGAGGTTCCCTCGAACTGGTACGTCGTCGACGCCAAGGGACAGACCCTCGGCCGTCTCGCCGTGAACATTGCGCGCGTTCTGCGCGGCAAGCTCAAGGCCGAATACACGCCGCATGTGAACACCGGCGATCATGTCGTGATCATTAATGCCAAGGACATCGTTGTCACCGGCAAGAAGCGCGATGACAAGGAGTACCAGCGTTACTCCGGCTATCCCTCGGGACGCCACACCCGCAGCTTCGATGAGTTGATGGCGCGCGACGCCACACAGCCGATCACGATCGCCATCAAGGGCATGCTTCAGCACAACTCACTGGGCGCCGATCAGCTCAAGCGCCTTCGCGTCTACGCAGGCCCCGAGCATCAGCACTCGGCCCAGAACCCACAGCCGATAACCTTCGGGGACCTCGGGGAGATCATCGTTGCCAGCAACTAACGAGCACTACTACTACGGCACCGGACGCCGTAAAACCGCCGTTGCGCGCGTGCGCATTCTCCCCGGCGATGGCGTCATCGTGATCAACGGCCGTCCGCCGTCCGACTACTTCGGCCGTCGCGACCTCGAGAACGTTGTTACGCAGCCGCTGCGCCTCACCGAGAACATGGGCAAGTTCACCGCGTCGATCAAGGTCGTCGGCGGTGGCCTCTCCGGCCAGGCCGGTGCGGTATGCCATGGCATCGCTCGCGCCCTGATCGTCGCTGACCCCGAGTTCCGCGCGGTGCTCAAGCGTGCCGGCCTCCTCACCCGCGACCCGCGGATGAAGGAACGTAAGAAGTACGGCTTGAAGCGCGCCCGCAAGGCTCCTCAGTACACCAAGCGCTAGTTCGCGTTCTAGCGCCTCGACGGCCACCTCTGCGCGATGTGCGTGGCGGTGGCCGTTGTCTATTCATGTAACGTCGCCGCCCATGGCAGCCGACG
>JBEPVH010000134.1:0-5969 GCA_041691115.1 bacterium
TGCCGGAGGAGACGACGCGGCCGCGCCTCGCCGAGATCCGTGTCGACGAGTTGCGCGCCGCGGCCGCCATCCTCGGCATCGGTGAGGTGACCTTCCTCGGCTACGGCGACTCCGGAATGGCGGGTGCCGATACCAACGATCTGCCCAACGCCTTCTGGCGCACCTCGCTGGACGACGTGGTTACAAAGTTGGTTGGCCACATCCGCCGAATCAAGCCGCATGTCGTGGTGACGTACGACGCCAACGGCGGCTACGGCCATCCGGATCACATCCAGGCACACCGCGCCACATTGCTCGCCGTCGAGGCAGCTCGGACCAAGATCCTTCCGGATGCGGGCACTCCGTGGACGGTGAGCAAGCTGTACTACCCGGTATTTGCGGTGTCCTCAGCACAGCGCTTCATCGACACACTGGTGGCCGAGGGCCATCCGGCGCCGTTTGGTCAAACCGACGCCTCGAAGCTGCCGTTCGCGCTCGACGATGCATGGATCACCACCGCTGTTAACTGCCGCGACGGCGTTCTGCGCAAGCGCGCAGCGATGCGCGCCCATCACAGCCAGATCAACGACGAGTTCCCCCTGGTCGCCATGTCCGAGGCTGCCGCCCTTGCCGACTTCAGCGACGAGTACTTCCACCTGGCGATGACGCGGATCCCGGTGTCGCTACCCGAGACCGACCTCTTCGCCGGCATCGACGACAAGGCTTCGTAGCGGCTCCCGAACAGGGGCGGGATCCGACACCGCGGCAGGCGGAGCCGCGTCGACAGCAAGCGGGAGTATCAGCGTGAACGTGCTGCCGCGCCCGGCGGCTGACACCACCTGCACATCCCCGCCGTGCAACCGCGCCAACTCTCGCGCCAGGTAGAGCCCCAGCCCGATGCCGCTGATGTGCGCGTTCGCAGGAGTGACGACGCGGCCGAACCGCGTGAACAATGTGTCCAGGTCGGCTTCGGCGATCCCGAGCCCGTGATCCCACACCGACAGCACCATCTGCGTATCGGTGGACGACAGGAACAACTGCACGATGCCCCCGTCGGGCGAATAGCGCACAGCGTTTTGCAGCAGGCCGCCGATGATGAGCCCCAGGCGGGCAGCGTCACCATCGACGAAGAATGGTGCGGATGGCCGCTCCCAGCGAATGTCATGGTGCGGCGTCGCCATGGGACGGATGGCCGCCAGTTGCATGTCAACCAGATCGCGGATATCCAGGCGGCGGCGGCGCAAGGTAAGCGACACCTCCTCTAACCGTGCCGTCTCCAGCAGGGAATCGACGAGAACCTGCATCTCCTGAACCTTGACGCGCATCACAGGTTCGGCGACACGGATGTCGGCTGCATCAATGGGGCCGAAATTGCCGTGGCGCAACAGGTCGAGATAGCCGGAGATGATGCCGATGGGTCCACGCAGTTCGTGCGACGCGAGCTTGAGGAATGCCGCCTTGGCATCCTCCACCGACTCGCCGCGTTCCCGCGCCACGCGTTCTGCCTCGGCAGAGCGCCCGGCACGGCTCGCCAGGTCGGAGACGATGACGGCGATGGTGCCCGCGGTGATGACGTAGGTGACCACCCAGGCGATGGTGTCGCTGCGCGACAAGTGATCGGTCTGAAGAACGATGAGTGCCGCCGCCGAAGCCAGCAGGGCGACGGTTGCCGGTACACGGCCACCGCGTGTCGCGGCGTAGACGACACCGGTCCCCAGCACCAGCGCTGGTGCCGGGACGCTGGCGCCCATCGCATCCAGCAGTGCGATGACAGCAATGATCAGAGTCACTCCCTCAACGCCACGCAGCGCCCGTAGGACTCGCGTCATCACGTTACGCCGGCTGCGCCGACAACTCCGTAGTAAAAGCTGATGCGTACCGGGCTGCGAATTCCTCGCGGGTAAAGCTGTGTTCCTGGGTCCCGCGACGCTCAACGACGAATGCGGCCGCCAACGCTCCCATGCGCCCCGCCTCAGCGAGCGGCCTGTCCTGGCGGATGCCGGCAAGAAGACCTGCAATGTAGGCATCGCCCGCGCCCGTCGGATCGGCAATCGATTCCACAGGGGCTATGGGAATCTCAGTCACATCCTCGGCCGTGTACAGCAGGCTGCCCTCGCCACCGCGTGTCACCGCGACGATGCGGTCGGCCTTGCCGCGACGCAGCGCATCGACATCGAGCCCTGTGCGATTGCGCAGCATCTCGATCTCGTAGTCATTGCCGACGACGAGCCAGGCGGACTCAAGTCCGAGGCGCAGCGTGTCGTCATCGAGTGCTGGTATCTGCTGCGCCGGAGCGAAGACGAGCTTGGCGCCCATTTGGGATGCCTGAGTGATGTGCGCCGCCATGGCGTCGGGAGCGTCGGGCGCCACGATGATGTGGCCGACACCGCTGTGCACCGACAGATCGATGGCGGCGGCGCGCGCCATGGCGCCGGGGAAGAAAGCGGTGATCTGGTTGTCGTCGAGGTCGGTGGTGATGAAGCAGGTGGCAGTGGTCACGTCGTCAACACCCAGCGCCGCCGATGTATCCACGCCGGCGGACCGGAGGAACGCACCGAAATCGGCGAAATCATGGCCCACCGCCGCGCACAGCAGTGGCTGCTCGCCGAGGAGCGCCAGCGTGTAGGCGATGTTGGCTGCAGTCCCGCCGCGCCGCTTCTCCAGCCGGTCCACCAGGAAGGACACATTGAGCATGTGGGTCTTCTCGGGGAGGATGTGCTCAGAGAAGTGGCCGGGGAAGACCATGATGGTGTCGTAGGCCACCGATCCGGTGACCGCGATCTCGCCAGGCATCGGACGTCAGGATATCAAGCGTGTGCCCTGCGGCTCCGTAGATCGCGGCAGGGTGGACAATGAGGCCCAATGGCGATCTCCAAGCTCAGGCCCGGGATCGGCGACGACGCCGAGGACTCCTCCGGGCTCCGCCCCAATGCCGGTGAAAAGGCCATGGCCGAGGCCGTTGAGGTCTATCACCGCACCTACACCACCGTCCTGCGCTCCACGGGCGAGACGCGCCTCCGGGTACTCGAGGCCTCGCACAAGGCCATGGGCTCCTCCCTCCACCCGCTGTCGGCATCCGCCAACGTGGACCTGGGCGCCTTCCTCTACACGGTGAGGCGCCTGCCCGACGCCATCCTCCGCGCCGAACTCGTCGTCATGGGCCAGTCCCTGGAGACGTTCCAGCGCGAGGGCGTCGCCGACCTCAACGAATGGGATGAGGTCGGTGCTCCGGGCCGCCGCCGCCGGTGGTACGACGACCAGCACGGAACCCTCGCCGTCCTCCTGGCATCGGCGTCTGACGTCGACGACCTGGTGCCCACCCTTGTCGCCTTCCAAATTGAGTGGAACAAGCTGCACGCGCACCTGCGTGCCGCCAACATCGGCGATGGCGGCTCCGTCCTGCCCTCCGTCTGCGCTGCGGCATGCGGTGGTTCTGAAGACGACTGGATGCAGTTGCACGAGGTATGGGGCGCCGCCTTCGGTACCCGCATCGCCGACGTGGCGCGGCGCCGTCTCTCGCTGCGCGTGCGCATGCTCGGCGGTACCCAGGTCGGCTATGCGCGTGTAACCCGGCGCTGGTGGCAGCAGGTCACCGGCATGATGCGCTCGGAGTCGCTGTCGGACCGCCCCCTCTACTTCGTCAGCAGCAACTCACATTCGCTCGCCAACCTGGTCACCGGCATCGCCCGCGACCACGAAGCGGCCATCGTCGAAGCCGTTGAAGAATCGGGCCCGCCCGAGCTGCGCGAGGAGCTGCGTGCCTTCCGTGACGGCCGCGCCGAAGGCAGCTGGGACAACTTCCTCTTCTATGCGTTCCGCGTCCATCAGGCTGCACTCTTCCCCGAGCCCGCACAGCGCGCCGCCCTGCGCCGCGAAGAACGCGAGCGCGGTGTCGTCAACGTGTCGTCGCGAACGGCCCTCGACGTTGCAGCCCAGGTCATAGCCCTCGACAGACTGGATCCCAGCAAGCTCGACGAGCGCCTGCTGCCCGTCGACCCCGCCAAGCTCAAGGAGTCGCGGGCGGTCATCATCAACATCGACTACCCGCTGGGCCTGGCGGCGTACAACATCCTCCGCGAGGTCGCCGAGACAGCACCCGAGCTACGCGGTGTCTACATTCTCGGCAAGGCAGCAACCCTCAACGCCGACGTCGGCGACGTGATGATCTCCGGTGTCGTCCACGACGAACACTCGGGGTCGACGTACTGGCTCGATAACGCCTTCACGGTTGCGGACATCGCGCCGCATCTGCGCTTCGGCTCTGGCCTCGACAACCAGCGCGCCGTCACCGTCAAGGGGACGTTCCTGCAGAACCGCGGATACCTCGACTTCTACTACCGAGAGGCATTCACCGTCGTTGAGATGGAAGCGGGCCCGTACCTCTCCGCCATCTACGAGATGAGTGAGCCCGCGCGCTATCCGATGGGTGAGCCGGTCAACTTCACAAAGCTCGCCGTCGATGTCGGCGTCATCCACTACGCCTCGGACACGCCGTTCACCCAGGCCCGCACGCTCGGTGCCCGCGGCCTCTCCTATTTCGGCATGGACTCCACATACGCATCGTCCGTCGCCATCCTGCGCCGCATCCTCGAACTCGAGGGCGCCGTCTCCTGATGCCCATCGACCTCGACGACGGCCTGGCGCGCTGGCAGCAAGCCGGCGTCATCGACGCGGAGCAGGCGGCGCGCATCCGCCAGATCGAATCGGTCCCGGTGCCACATCACGGTGTGTCCCTGACCGAGGTAATGCTGAGTACGGGCGCCCTGCTGGGGATTGCGGGTGTCTACCTCGAGGTCTACTTGCACGCGAGTGACGTCAAACCCGGCTGGCGCTCCGCCTTCAATGCCGCTGTCGTCGCACTTGCCGCGGTGGCAGCGCTAGCCATGATGAACCGCGGCGACGGAGCGCTCCGCCGCGGCGCCGCGATGGTCGCCACGCTGGCGTGCGTTGCGGCTGGAGCCGCCACTTTCGAGGCCTGCATCGCGACCGATTTCCTCGTGACACAGCGCGTCGTCACATTCGACGCTGCGGCCCCTGCACCGTGTCCTCCATCGCAGAAGTGCGTAGCTGTGCCGCCTGTTCAAAGCAGTTACATCGAAACAGACCACCAGGGCGCCGGACTTCTCGCATCGAGCGTGACGACGGTCGCTGCACTCTTTGTCATGGCCGCATTCGCAGGAGGAGTCGCAGCCCTTGTCGTCGGAGTAGGTGCCGTGACTGCCGGTGCGCTCTTCAACAACATGCTCGTCGGCAAGTACCACCTGACGGGCGATAACACATCTCAGGCGACGGTGGCGGCTCTCATCTTCTGCACCGTCGGCATGGGGCTGTATGCAGCAGGCAGTCTTCCCCGTCTGGGACGGGCCGCCGAGACCCTTCTGCGTTTCGGAGGTATAGCGGTGGCCGTCATCGTTCTCGTCGCCGTCGGACCCGAGCATGCGTGGCTTCCGGGAGCCCTCGTAGCAGGTGCGGTGTCGGGCGCAGCGCTTGCCGCCGGCGACCGCATGCACAGTGTCGCCACCCTCAGTGCCGGCGGCTTTGGCCTCTTCGCGGTGGCTGTCGACATCGGCGCCAGGACCTTTGCCGATCAGATCGGATTCCCCATCTTTATGGTCCTCTGTGGCTTCGGCCTGGTCGGGACCACACTGATGCTGAGGAGTGCGGTCCTGGCGCGGCGCGCTCCCGCAGGCCCTGCCGCCTAGGCTCCTCTCATGTCTCTGGTGGTTCTCGACGGAGTCGGCATCGCATTCGGTGCGGAGGAGGTGCTCAACGGCATCGACCTGCGCATCGAGAAAGGCGACAGGCTGGCGTTCGTCGGCGGCAACGGGGCGGGCAAGACGTCCCTGCTGCGGGTCCTTGCGGGTCTCGCCGAGCCGACGACAGGGACCATCGACAACGACAAGCGGCTGCGCACCGCCTACCTGCCGCAGGACACACCGGATCCCGTCTCCGCCACGGTGATCGGCGAGGTCATGGCCTCACGCGAGGAT
>JBEPVH010000135.1:0-5932 GCA_041691115.1 bacterium
GAGGTATGTCATGAGGTGATGCCCGCACCGCGCAGTGCTTCTTTGAGGCGCGTGGCGATGGTGTTCGAGGTGAGGTCGGCGCAACGCCGGGTACCCCGTTGAATGAGGCCGCCGCGCAGTGATTTGTCGTCGAGGACGCGGCCGATGACGGCGGCCCAGACGAGGGGATCGCGGTGCTGCAGGACGACGCCCGCATCGCCGACGGTCTCGGGGACGGCTCCGGCGGCGAAGGCAACAACGGGAAGGTGGAATGCCATAGCTTCGACGAGCGGCATGCCGAAGCCCTCGTGCTCGGAGGCGCACACGAAGACTGATGACGTGCGATAGCGGCGGGCCACCTCGTCGTCGCTCACGCGGCCGGTGACGAAGTCGACGGCGTCGCTGACGCCGAGGCGTGTCGCGAAGGCACGCAGGGCATCGAGGTAGACGGCGGTGTCGTCGGCGGAGCCGACCAATGACAGCGTTGCTCGTGGATGGGTGGTGCCCCGCAGCGCCGCGAGGACACGGATCACCTCTTCCTGGCGCTTGTTGGGAGCGAATCTGCCCACGAACAGAAGGTGAGGGTCAGCAGGAGCTATTGCGGGTTGGGGGTTGAGGCGACTCAGGTCGATGTGCGGGGGGATGACAACTGAACTGCGTGATCCGGCCGCCACGGCACCGTCCATATTGAACGCCGAGCAACAAATGCAGAGATCCGCCAGCGGTGCCAGGAGCTTGAGGTCGCGTTCACCGGCGGCGATGCGCCGTGCCACACGGGGATTCACGACGCGAAAAAAGCGTGCAGGTGTGATGTTGTGGAAGACCACGACGCGGCGGCCCGGGAACGAGGCGACGCGCTGCGCCAATGGCGAGCCAATCGAGAGGTGGTAGATGACGGTGTCATCGGCGCCGATGGTGGGCCAGAGGCCATCAGCGGGGAGGGCGTCGCCGCCGCTGCGCGGGTCGATGAGATCGGCGTGGATGTCGGATGTGGCGCCCATGTCGCGCAGGACGTCGCGGATGCCTCGCGCTGCCGCTGAGACCGCATCACCTGTCGCGTAGACAGGAACGAGCTGATGGATCGACATCGGGGCTAGGCGCGCCGTGCGGCGAGGGCGTACCACTGCGCCGGGCCGCCGACGGTGATTGCATCGCCTGTCAGCAGGCCGGCGCCGGTAAGCAGCACGGCTGCTGCCTGCGGCGCCAGTGCGTGCATGCGGATGTCGGTGGGCTCTATTGCCGGTGCATCGATGACGACGGCACCGCCGTTGCTCACGGCGGCTGCGGCGGAGAGGACTGTCTGCGCTGCTTCGGCTGCTGCCATACGCGCCATGACACCGGCGATGACGACAGCACCCAGGCTTCCGGGCGCTTGCGCATCCAGGAGGTCGGCGGGGGCTTTGCCGGTGTGGTGAATGACTGTCGCGTTGGGCAGCGTGGCTGCGAGGGCCGGGCCGAGCTGTGGGTCGTCTGCGAAGACGTGGATCGGACCTGTTGGGGTGGGTGTCAGTGCCGTGGCGATGGCCGCGGCTCGCGCTGCTGTGTCGATGTCCTGAGGTGCAGCGGCTGAGTAGTCCGTCTCCAGGCGGCGCAGGCGGCGTTCCAGTTCGCGGTGCTCACGGACGATGGCAGTGTTGAAGGCCGTCTGCTGCTGTGCGACGGGCGTCACCATCCAGCCGAGCAGGCGGCGCACCACCCGTCGAGCGAAGACCGTGGGCTTGGCGCGATCTCCGGCGGCGGGCTGCCAGCCATCGATCTGCATGAGGTCCTCGGCCACCGCGGGGTTGAGGACGAACGGCGTCTCAAGGCTTGTGACGAGGGCTGCCGGGTACTTCGAATCGCGACGGCGTCCGGCGACCTCGGTTTCGATATCCGCCACTGCGCGTGTGACGTCGCCTGCGTCAGCCGCCATGGCCGCCAGTCTAGTGCGCCCGCCAATATGCGCGACCGATGCGTTCGCGGCGTGTGCAACGAATCACGTTCCTGGAGCGTGACGATCGGGTCGCTGGGCAGTCGAACGGCGGTGGGGGGCGCCGGATGTTCCTAGGTTGGGCGAGTGATTCGGCGTCTCCGCCATTGCGCCCTCGTGTGCGCAGCCCTCGTCATCGTCGTGACGCCGGGGCTGGCGCGTCCTCTTGCTGGTGTCGCCGCACCTGTGCCGTGGGGCACCGTACTGGTGACCGGCGCACAGTGGGCCGGTGCCGCTGCGAGCCTGGGTGACCTCAACGTCTATTCGAACTTCGACGGCAACCACGACCAGGTCACCTACTACGGACTTTCCTATGAGTGTGTGGAACTGGCGGCGCGGTTCTCCGCTATTCGCTTCGGCGAGCCACGCTTCTGGAACATCAACTACGCCTATCAGATGTGGGCGGCGGGTCCCAAGCTCTCGGTACCGATGCGGCAGCTGGCCAACGGCGGCGCCACGCCGCCGCAGTTCGGCGATCTTCTGATCTTCAATAAGACGGCCACCAACAGCACCGGCCACGTGGCAGTTGTCGCCGGAACGGGGCCTGGCTACGTCGACATCGTCGAACAGAACTACAACAACCAGAATCCAACAGGGAAGGCGCGGCTCACCGTGACGGTGGGTGCGGCGCCGGTGACGTACACAATTCCTGACCGCTTCGGGCTGCCGATCATGGGGTGGCTGCGCTCGGACAATGCTCCCGACGGGCTGACGGGTGTTGCCGGCCCTGGCGGGTACACCGTCGACGGCTATGGCGGTCTGCATGCGTTTGGGTCGGCGGCGCCGACGACGTCGGACGTGTACTGGCCCAATTGGATGATCGCGCGCGGCGTTGCCAAGGCCCAGGCCGGCAACTCCGGATATGTGCTTGATGGATTCGGCGGGCTGCATCCGTTCGGCGGCGCGCCGCCCGTTGTTCCCTCGGCTTATTGGGGTGGGTGGGATGTCGCCCGTGGAGTGGTGCTGCGTCCTGACGGTGTCTCGGGCTTTGTTCTTGATGCCTTCGGCGGCCTGCATCCCTTCGCTCCCGCGGGACAGGACCCGCCGCCGGTTCCGGCCACAACGGGCTACTGGCCCGGCTGGGATATCGCCGCGGGCATCGCCATGGTTCCGCAGTCCATGACCGACGGATATGTGATGGACGCCTACGGTGGCCTGCATCCCTTCGGCAATGCGACACCGCTCTCCGGCGGGCCGTACTGGCCGGGCTGGCGCGTTGCGCGCGGTGTCGACGTGCGGCCTGACGGCAAGGGCGCCTACATCGTGGATGCCTTCAATGGAATTCATGCGCTGGGCACGGCCCCGGCTGTTGCTTCCACCGGGTACTTCCCGGGTGACGACATCGCCCGCGGCATCGTTGTCATCGACCAATACGGCGGCTACACGATCACGGCATACGGCCGGGTTCGGCCGTTCGGTGGAGAATCCGAGGTCACGTATGCGACGTGGGCACCTGCGGCGGCTCGCGGAATCACCTGACATCGATCCTGCCCGGGA
Source organism: bacterium (assembly GCA_041691115.1). Taxonomy (GTDB): domain Bacteria; phylum Chloroflexota; class Dormibacteria; order Aeolococcales; family Aeolococcaceae; genus JBEPVH01. Next base: position 3,446 of record JBEPVH010000135.1, read on the forward strand.
GGCTAGGCTTCGATCTCATGAATTCCAAGGGGCGTATTGCAGTGGTGCCACCGCGGTACGGCGCTGACATCGTCGGTGGTGCCGAGGCTGTCCTGCGCGAGACGGCGGAGGGCCTGGCCGCCCGTGGCTGGGAAGTGGACGCCATCACCACCTGTGCCCGCGACCACTTCACCTGGGCCAACGACATGCCCGCGGGCGTCTCCACTGTCAATGGAGTGACGGTGAGGCGGTTCCCGACGGTGCCGCCCTGGGACCTGCGCGAAAAGCACCGGCTCGAGGCCGCCATCGTGCGCGGCGAGAAGCTGGACATCGACGCGCAGCAGAAGTGGATCAACGGCGGCATGCGCGTGCCTGAGCTCTACCACCACCTCCTCGACCATGGTGAGGACTACTCCGCCATCGTCTTTGCGCCGTACATGTTCTGGACGACGTATGCCGGCGGACAGCTGCTCCCCGACAGGTCGGTTCTCATGTCGTGCCTGCACGACGAGGCATTCGCCAGGCTTGAGGTCTACGCGCCCCTGTTCTCAGGGTCGCGCGACATCTGGTTCCTGTCGCAGCCGGAGCACGACCTGGCGCATTCACTCTTCTCCGTCGGTGGCTCCCACGCGGTCACCGGATCCGGCATTGCGGTTCCGGAGAGCTACGACCCCGAGGGATTCCGCAAGCGCCATGGCATCGAGGGGAAGTTCATCCTCTACGCAGGACGGCGTGAGGGTGCCAAGGGCTGGGAAAACCTCCTCGAGCAGTTCTCGCGAATCGTGTCGCGGACGGGCCTGGATCTCAAGATCGTGACCTTCGGAGCCGGCGACGTGAATCCGCCTGCGGCGATTGCAAACCGGGTTGTCGACCTCGGTTTCATCTCGGAATCCGACAAGAACGACGCCTACGCTGCGGCGTCGGCATACATCCAGCCCTCGACAATGGAATCGTTCTCGCGAACGATCCTGGAATCCTGGCTCGCGGGAACCCTGGTCCTCGCCAACCATGAGGGTGAGGTGGTGCGCTGGCATTGCGAGCGTTCCGGTGCCGGTCTGACGTATGCCGACGAGTTCGAACTGCAGGAATGTCTGGAGTTCGTCGCCGACTGTCCCGAGGACGCGTCGCGCATCGCAGCGCTGGGCAGGCCGTACGTGCTCGATAACTACACGTGGGCCACGATCCTCGACACGCTCGAGGGCCGGCTCCAGGAGATGGCCGGATGAAGAAGGTTCTCGTCGTCTCGGCGTATCCGCCGGTGCGCGACGGCATTGCCAACTACACCATTCAATATGTGGCGCGCCGCCGCCGCGACGGTGACGACGTCGAGGTGCTGTCGCCCTGGCCGTCTGCTGCTCACTACTGCCTCAACCTTGTCGGCTGGCGCGGTCCCCTGGCGTTACTCAAGAGGGTTCGGGCCTACGACGAACTGGTGATCCAGTTCCACCCGACGTTGTTCTACCCCGAGCCGTCATCGGCTTCGCAATTCGCCGCCATCACCTCGGGCCTCATTGCAGTTCTGTCCCGGGCGCGCCACTCCGAACTGGTGCTCCACGAGGTCGACTACCGCACGACCGGATCATCGAAGCGGCGGCTGCTGCTGCGGCGTCTGTTCCAGGCGGCGTCGATCACGTCCGTGCACACTGACGCCGAACGCACGCGCATCATCGACACGCTCGACGTTGAGCCGTCCAAGGTTCGTGTCATCAACCACGGCCAGTACTTCATCAAGCGCACGTCAATGGACCAGGCAGCAGCGCGCAAGTCGCTGGGCGTCGACGCATCCGGCAAGGTCTTCCTCTGCATCGGTTTTGTGCAGCCTCATAAGGGCTTCGACCGTGCGGTCCGCGAGTTCTCGGGCCTGGGCCAGACGGGAGCACAGCTCTATGTGGTCGGTTCGGTTCGCGTCGAGGAGCCGGAGTACGTGCACCATGCCGAGGCCCTGCGCTCACTCACCGAGGCGACGCCGGGAACCACTCTCAAGCTCGACTACGTCACCGACGAGCTCTTCGACCGCTGGATCGTGGCGTCCGACGTCGTCGTCCTGCCGTACAGGTACATCTCATCGTCAAGCGTGATGGAGCGGGCGACGCTTTACGGAAGGCCCGTGATCGCCGCCGATGTCGGCGGCATGCGCGACCAGGCTGGCGAACTGGTGACGCTGGTGGCTTCCGACGACGAGCTGCGTGCCGCCATGGTCGCTCATGCGGGAAGCACGGCTGCGGGGGTGGCGGCGCCGCTGCGCACGCGATTTGAACTCGGTGACGGGGCTGACGCCGGCGCCGTCATGACCGAGGTGAGGCGCCGTGCCGACACCCTCCGTGGTCACACGGGTGGCGCCAACGGCAAGAATGGCCACCGCGCTGCCGAACTGTCGCCGTTGCTGACATTGACGCCGTTCGCCGTGCCCCGCCCGGATTCGCGCAAGCGTTGGCGCGGTGCCATCAAGCGGACAGTTGCTGCGCTGACCAAGTGGCAAACGGATCCTCTGGTCGATCACATCAACCG
>JBEPVH010000136.1:0-5926 GCA_041691115.1 bacterium
CAGCAGGGTCGTACCGACCATCCCGCCGCCGAAGTCGGTGCGGACCACGCCAACAGCAACGATGGCATCGTCGATAGCCTCTCTGGCATCACCGGGACAGGCGATGGAGGCATCGCGCGCCGCCACGGCTGCTTCGCGGCCACCGATGCCACCGCCCATGCCGTCGGCGAGTACCAACCGCGCGGCTGTGACGTGCTGGCCGACGCCGAAGGCATCCTGGTTTTCCGAACGCCGTGTGCCGATGTCGCTAAACGACGCAGTTGCCAGTGCGGTGTCGCCGACCGACAACGTCTGGACGTCTGTGGCATCGGGGTTGAGGCTCACGACGTCGCAGGCTCCTCGGTCGCTGCATGACCCAGGAACAGGCGCACCACCTGGTCGGCGCATTCCACAGGATCGGCACACTCGATGACTGTCATGCCGAGTGCACGAGCCGCATCGACGTTGCACGTGATGTCGTCGATGAGCAGGCAATCCGCCGGTTCAACACCGAGACGCTCACAGGCGATGGTGTAGATGGCGGGATCAGGTTTGCGGACTCCCACTTGAGACGAATCGACGACCGTGTCGAAGAGTTCGTCAACGGGGACCAGGCGGCGCCACAGGGCTTCACCCTCACGCGAAATGTTGGTCAGCAGCGCTGTGCGGATGCCCGCCGCCCGCAACTGGCGCACGGCATCCTCCATAGCGGCACACGCCACCATCTCGCGGCCGAACACGGCGGACTGCGCGTCATGCGCGCTGATGACGGGATTGCCGGCCTCCGCGTAGCGCACGCAGAGACGCTCAAAGAACTCGAAGTCGGAGATGTGCCCCGTCTCCAGGAGATGCAGATCGTGGGCACCCGTGGGCAGGTGATACACGTCCTTGAACTCAGTGAGGAAAAAGCTCACCAGGCCCATCATGCCCTCGGGCACATGGGAGTAGTCGTTGAAGAGCGGTTCGGTCATGACGCCGCCGAAATCGAAGATGGCGGCCTTCAGAGACGTCTCGGGCATCGCGTCATTGTGCCGCCCAGCCGCCGTATTGCGCCGTACCATCGAGCGCGGCATGACCGAGAGCAGCGCCCCCGCGACAGTTCCCGCCATTGAGATCAAGAAGCTCTCCAAGAGCTACGGCTCCCACGTGGCACTGACCGATCTCACGCTGACGGTGAACCGCGGCGAGATCTTCGGATTTCTTGGGCCCAACGGCGCCGGCAAGTCCACCGCAATCCGGACGCTCCTCGGCTTTCTCCGCGCCACGTCGGGCTCTGCCTCATTGCTGGGCAAGGATTCCGTCGCGGATCGGATTGCCATCCTCAAGGTGACCGGCTATCTGCCTTCAGCCGCGGCGTTCGAGGACACCGTCAACGGCTACCGTGCTCTGGACGAGTTGGCTGCCATGGGTGGACTCGCGACACAGCGCCGGGCCGAGATCTGTGAAAGCCTGCAACTCCCCGACGTAACGCTGCGCCGCAAGGTGCGCGATTACTCGAAAGGCACACGCCAGAAGCTGGCCATCGTCCAGGCGTTGCAGCATGACCCTGAACTGATCATTCTCGACGAGCCCACCGAAGGGCTCGACCCGCTGGTGCAGCACTCGTTTTACACGCTGTTGGAAAAGCTGCGCGACGAGGGCAAGACCATCTTCTTCTCGTCGCACATCCTCTCCGAGGTGGAGCGTGTTTGCGCGCGGGTCGCTGTCATCCGGGACGGCAAGTTGGTGGCCGTCGAGGACGTGCAGGCGTTGCTCGCCAAGCGTCGCCGCCATGTGCAACTGCGTGTCAATGGCGAACTGCCTGACGTCAGCAGCGTTGAAGGGGTGACATCCGTTGAACAGCACGAGGGGTTGCTCACGTGCCGTCTCCAGGGTGACGTAGGCCCATTCATCCGTGCCTTGGCCAACATCGACGTCCAGGATCTCATCATCGAGCCGGCGCATCTCGAGGATGTATTCCTCGAGTTCTACGGCGGCCCCTCCGACAGTGATGTGCCCGCAGCACCCGAGGCAACGGCATGAACGTTGCCCTGCTCCGTCAGTTGATGCGCCGCGGCCGGATCCGCCTCGCGGCCCTCTGCGTCGGCGCCACCCTGTGGGGCCTGCTGGCACCGGTCGTCTTCGCCTCACTGCTCACGGCATTCAAGAATCTGGATCTGCCCACCCAGATCACGCATTTCGGGTCGGGGTCGCTCACGACCCTGACAGGCACCATCACCATCTTCTATGAGCATCCGCTCGTGGTTGCCATGCTGGCGACCATTGCTGTCGGCTTCTGCTCTGGATCCATTGCAGGTGCGCGACAGCGCGGGACGCTGGAGATGTGGCTGGCGCGTCCCGTCACGCGGCGTAGCGTCCTCATCACCACGTGGGTTGCAGCGGCGCTGATGCTGAGCCTGATCATTGTGGGCCTCATCGCCGGCACGCTCATCGGCGCTGCGCTGGAGGGCCATTCGTCCGACGTGCCCGTAACAGCACTGCCGCTGACATTCCTCAACGCGCTGCTGCTCTACGCATCCTTCGGAGCATTCGCTGTGGCCGCATCAGTGATGAACAATCGCGCTGCACCAGCGATGTCTCTGTCCATTGCCTATGTGCTGGTGAACTATTTCGTCGAGGTTCTCGGCTCAATGTGGCCGGACGCGGCGTCGTTCCAGAAGTACTCGCTGTTCCACCACTTTCAGGCGGGCGTCATCCTCGATGGAAATCCCGCGTGGAGTGACTTCGCTCTGCTCGCAGGCACGCTGGTAGTACCCCTGATCTTCGCGTTCGTGATGTTCCCACGACGCGATCTCGCGGCTCCCGGCTGACGGATCCATTGATCCGCCGCCGGTAGTGCCGGTGGACGTCAGAGGCCGAGGCCGCCGCCGTCGACGTCGGGTGGCGAGCCATGCTCGGGACCCGGACGATGCTGGTGATGATCCTCGGGCTCGTGCTGAGGCACCTTGTGCCCCGCGGCGCGGAGCATGGCGCCGGCCCAGAAGGCCGCCGAGGAATTCTTGCCGCCGGCCAACGCAGCCTCGGCGCGAATGGTCCAGTCAGCGGGCAGTGGCGCGTAGCCACGCTTGCCGCGTGCCCTGTCCATGAGGACGTCACCGGCGTCACCGGTGGCATGCGCCATGCGGTTGGCGCGGGCCTCATCCATGAGGTGGAACAGGCGGGTGAGTTCTTCGCCCGTCGTCAGCGTCTTGGACATCGACTGGAAGAGAGCCTGAACGCCCCACCAGTTGATGGATTCGTGGCGTTCCCACGGGATCCGATCCTCGTAGGCCGCCTGCCGGTACGGAGCCAGAGCGTCATTGCGCGGATGCTTGGCGGCGTCAGTCACCGCCTCGTCAAGCCTGCCCCATTCAACCCGAGCCACTGTGTACCCCCGCCAGGACCGCCGTTCGGTGGCGGAACCCCATCTCTCAGTCGCCGAACCTGCGGACTATAGCGATATGTCCGGGCCGGGCCTCCGATGGCCGCGAACCTTGGCTGCCAGATTGATGTCCGCCGCCTGTTTGTCGATCCAGGTGCCGAGGTGGTTGGTGGTGACGACTCGCTGCATCTCGGTCACTCGGCGCTGACGCTCCAAAGGCGGCATGGTCAGCCCGGCGAACATGGCCCGGGCGGTCTCGTCCACATTGAACGGGTTGACCGAGAGTGCGAACTCGCCCAGTTCTTCATGCGCGCCCACGCCCTCAGAGAGGACCAGGACGCCGTTGCGCCGGTTGACCAGCGGACCCTCTTTGGCAATGAGGTTCATGCCGTCGCGCACAGCGTTGACCACGAGCACGTCGTAATCCATGTAGGCGGCGGTCGCCTTGCGGATGTCCTGTCCGACCTCGAACCGGATGGGCAGTTCGCCGTTGGGTCCGCGCAGTTCGGCACGCCCGTTGATGCGCGCTACTTCGCGTTCAATCCGCTGCATGTAGCCCTGGTATTGGGCAACGTCGGTACGGGTGCGCTGCAGGAATGAATAGAACTGGACGTGTCCGCGGATTTCAGGGTGCGCCTCCAGCATCCGCTCGTAGGCGATGAAGCCGCGCACGATATTCTTGGAAAGATCCATCCTGTCGACGCGAACGATGAGCTTCTCGGGCCTGCCCACCTGAAGCGCCGCAAGGTGCTGCTGCGTCATCGGGTCCGACGCGAATTTCGCGAAGGCGTCGAGATCGAGCGAGATGGGATAGGCATTGACGGCCGTGACGCCGCCCGGATGAATGACCTTGCCGTCGACAACGCGGTAGCCCATCGTTTCCTCGCAGGACCGCAGGAAGTTGCGCACGTCACGGTTAGTTTGGAAACCCACGATGTCATTGCCGAGCAAGCCGTCGACGATGCCCTGGCGCATCGAGCGCGGCAGGATCTCCCAATAGCCGGGGTCCGGCCATGGAATGTGAATGAAGTGCTGAATGACGGCGTTGGGTATTGCAGCGCGCACCATCTTCGGTGCCAGGTAGTAGTGGTAGTCCTGGAACATCACCAGCGGTGGTCGCTTGTCCCCCGCCGCTGTTGAGATCGCCAGGTCAGCGACCTGCCGGTTGACCGCTGTATAGCCGTCACGCCACGCGCGCTCCGTGTCATCGCCGAGGTTGGGCTCATGCGGCACGTCCCAGAGATAGTGCTGAATGAACCAGAGCAGCGGATTCGCGATGACGTTGTAGAAGTCGTTGTACTGCGCAGGCGTCGGCTGCGCGAACACCATGTTGAACTGGCTGGCCGCGTCGGGCCCGATGCTGCCGCGCGCGGCCAGGCCTGCCATGACACCGTCGGCAGGTGTCGACGCGGTAGCAATCCAGTGGGCGTTGGTGGCCTGAGCCACCGCCCGCATCGCCACCACTACTCCCCCGCCCTCGTTCTCGACGATGCTGCCGATTTCGGGGTGTGCGGAATCCGGGGCCTGCCAAGCGACCGGGCCGCGATTGGCGACGATGATTGGATGCAACCCGCTCAGCGCATCACGGGTGGCGTCAGAGAGCCTCTGCATGGTGGCAGGGCAACGATCCCCGACAAGGACGGACATGTGGGGGACATCTGCGATGTCGTGATGCCCCTGCGACCCTCAGGTGACCGCCTCAGAGCCCGATTCCGACCGCCGTGGGCGCCACAGGGCCCGAGATCACAGCTGCCACCCTGTCGCAGGCGTCGGCCACGGCCTGGGAGAAGCGCTGTGGCCTGGTGATGAACGCGAGGTGGCCGGCCTCCAGACCGACCACAACGGCGCCGGGGATGGCTGCGGCGACGGCGTACTGGTTGCGTGGAGGCACCAGGAGATCGCGGCGCGACACCACTACAGCCGTCGGCACGTCGACTGTCGCCTGCCAGGGCCGGGTGTCGAAGTCCCCACACGCCTGACCTGCCTCGGTCACGAGTCGCGGATCGGAATGGACCATCTCGTCGAGCGGCCGCAGCCATGGCGAACGTTGCCAACTCTGGGGAACCCATGACGACGAGAACACACCGTCGGGAAGATGACGGAACGCAAACCTCAGGATGGCGAGTGCCGTCTTGAGAATCGGACCGTTGTGGTCCCTGGCAGTGGTCGAAGCGAGGACAAGGCCGGCGACATGGCCGGGATGACGCCGCCACAACTCCTCGGCCAGGGGGCCACCCATGGAGAATCCCGCCGCAATGACGGGTCCGGTGCCGAGAACATCGATCAAGGCGGCTGCGTCGTCGGCCGCAGCGGCGAACGTCCACTCCTCGGGAGCGCGCAAGCCGCGACCGTGGCCACGGATGTCCATCGCGACCACCCGATAGCGCTGTGCCAGGAGTGGCATCGCCGTATGCCAGTTGAGCCCTGCCGTCGCCGTCCAGCCATGGAGTAAGAGCACGACAGGCGCTCCGGGCGGTCCGGGCAACTCGCGAATGAACGCTGTGCCGCGACCGGGCAGTTCAACCTCGCGTCCCGGTGCAAACGGCGGAACCGGGAACATGCCGTCGCGTGGCCTCACGTCGTACC
>JBEPVH010000137.1:0-5908 GCA_041691115.1 bacterium
CGGCCGCGGGCGGGCCCGAACCGCCCCGGCCGGCGTCCGGGGGGTCTCCCTCTATACCGGGGGGGGCGCCCACGACCGCAATGGTGCGGCCGCTGCGTGAGCTGATGAAACAGCCGCGGCTGTCGACCATGACACCGTCGCCCTCAATGACATTGCCGCGTGCATCTCCGATTCCCTCGGCGATGCGCGCTCCCAGAAGGTCGTCCCAGGAACCCAGATCGGACCAGGCGAACTCGGCGCGGACGACGGTGAGTTGTGGCGTGTGCTCGAACACCAGCGGTTCCACCGCCACTGAGCGAAGAGCCGAATAGGCTGCCGTCGCTGCCGTTTCGTCGCCTGAGCGTCGAGCTGCAACTGTCTTCTCGAGCCCCGCATCGATGGCAGCATCGGCGGCTGCCAGCTCATCGAGGAAAACCGCAGTTGGCCAGGCGAAAAGGCCGAGATTCCAGAGGTGCCGGTTGCCGGCAACGAAGGCGCGCGCGACATTGAGGTCGGGCTTCTCGCGGAAACCGAGGGAGGCATGGGCGCCGAGATGAGCCGCAACGTCAGTGAGCGCCGGGCTCACCGTCGCCGTCGACACGGGTGGATGCCAGTCCGCGGGGTCACGCCTCTCTCCCAGCTCGATGTAGCCGAATCCCGTCGCCGGTGATGTCGGCGTGATGCCGACGGTGGCCAGTCCACCCGTCGATGATGCCCAGCCGCAGGCGGCGAACACAGCTGCGCGATACGCATCAACGTCGGCGACGTGATGGTCCGCATGAACGGAGCAGATGATGGCGTCGGGATCGTCGGCGGCGATCCAGCGCGTCGCCAGACCGAGTGCGGGACCAGTGCCACGCGCCTCCGGTTCGGCGATGACAGCGTCAGGACCGAGGTTGAATTCTGCGATGGCGGCGGCGCACTGCTCCGCCTGGGAAGCGGCGGTCACGACGTGGACCGAATCGGCGAGACCGACAACGCGCGCGACGGTGTCGCGCAACAGTGAGGTGCCGTGCTGTCCCAAAGGAAGCAGGTGCTTGGGAATGGCCTTGCGCGACACGGGCCAGAGCCGGGTGCCGCTGCCGCCGGCCAGGACGAGGATATGGAGGCCCACTACTAGAGAGCCGGGCCGCCCGCGCCGAGACCGATCGAAGGACCGCCTGGTTCGCGGCCGCGCGCCTGCCACACACCGGCGGCAGCCTTGAGCAGGGTTTTTAGTTCGGTGTCGATCCGCAGTGAGTTGGGGATGAATCCCGGATTGCGCACGGGAAACGGCTCGCCGGTGAACTCGCCCGGTCCCACCAGGACGTACACGGTTCCCTTGGGTACTTCCCATAGCAACCAGGTCTGTACCTGGCCGCCGGCGATCAACCGGACGCTTGCGGTGGGAGGAGTGTCAAGACGGATTCCCGGCGGCACGTTGCCGTAGCCGGGCTGGGCCCAGTCGACGAAATCGATGTCGCCGGTGCCGCGCGCGAACCCTCCGCGACCGCCGACGTTGGGCCACCAGCGCCTGAACTCTTCACCGCCGGGAATGCCGGGGTCCTCAATGCTCAGACGCAGCATCTCGCCGAGCATGGCTGTCGTGATGCCCGTGCTTTCGAGAGTGGGATACGTGCGAGTGGTCGCCTTGGTGGCGGCCGCGGCGAAGGCGCGGCAGTCCGCGGGCTGGGGCAGGGGGTTCATCCGGCGCGCTGGCATGGCCGGGGAAATTACACGGCTGGACGGTCGCTCTGCCGGACCAGGAGCCCGCTCCCCGCAGTGGGGAACGGGCTCATTGCCGGTGAGAGGCTCGTCAGCCCGCCTCAGCGCGGACGGAGAGCAGCGGCTGGGTGCCGCCCTCATTGGCCAGGAGAGCAGCCTTGTCGGTGCGCTCCCAGGGAAGGTCGAGGTCGGAACGGCCGAAGTGGCCGAAGGCAGCCGTCTGCTTGTAGATGGGACGGCGCAACTCGAGGGCGGAGATGATGCCGCTCGGCGACAGGTCGAAGTTGCGATCGATGAGACGCACGATCTCGGCGATCGGGATGAGCTCAGTGCCGAAGGTCTCCACGTAGACCGAGACGGGCTTCACCACGCCGATGGCGTAGGCCAGCTGGATCTCGCACTTGGTGGCAAGACCGGCAGCTACCACGTTCTTGGCGACCCAGCGGGCGCCATAGGCGGCGGAACGATCGACCTTCGTCGGATCCTTGCCCGAGAAGGCGCCGCCACCATGACGGGCGTAGCCGCCGTAGGTGTCAACGATGATCTTGCGTCCGGTCAGACCGGCGTCGCCCTGGGGGCCGCCGACAACGAAGCGTCCCGTGGGATTGACGTAGCGCTTGGTATCGGAATCCAGCCAGTCGGACGGGATCACTGCCTCGACGACATGCTTCTGGATGTCGGAGTAGATCTCATCCTGGGCGACGTCCTCGGAGTGCTGCACGGAGACAAGCACCGTATCGACGCGGCGCGGACGGCCCTCGTCGTCGTATTCGACGGTGACCTGGGTCTTGCCGTCGGGACGGGCCCAGCGGAGGACGCCCTCACGGCGCTGCTCGGAGAGACGGCGCGCCAACTGATGGGCCAGCTGGATCGGGGCGGGCATGAGCTCGGGGGTCTCGTCGCAGGCGAACCCGAACATCATTCCTTGGTCGCCGGCACCGCCGGTATTGACGCCCTGGGCAATGTCGGGGGACTGCTCGTCGATGCACACGAGCACGCCGCACGTCTCGTAGTCGAAGCCGTACTTGGCGCGGGTGTAGCCGACCTCGCGGATGGTCTTGCGGACCAGCCCGGCGATGTCGACATAGGCATCGGTTGAGATCTCACCGAACACCAGTGCGGTTCCGGTCGTCAGAGCGGTCTCGCAGGCGACGCGGCCCAGCGGATCCTTCTCCAAGACGGCATCGAGGACGGCATCAGAGATCTGATCAGCGATCTTGTCGGGATGGCCCTCGGTGACCGATTCCGACGTAAAAAGACGGCGAATTGCGCCTGCCATGGACTAACTCCCTCCACCCACCGGCGGCCACCGCGCCGCCCGTTTGCGGACGCGACCCACTCCTGTCCGGGTTCGACCGAGGGTACTACGGTCGCGCGAACGTCCGTCGAGTTCCGAATACGTCCCGTCGAGATTCCGTTCCGAACGCGGGGCCCATATGGCAATACCTACCGGAAGTGTGTAGTCTTGACATCACGTATCACTGACCCGGGCGGCCAATCGACGTCCCGGTGGAGGACTTTGGCAGGTGCCCGTAGATCAGACCCTTCGTTGCCGCGAGTGCGGCGTTGACTTCATCTGGACCGAGGGAGAGCAGGAATTCTTCGCGTCCCGGGGCCTCACTAACCCCCCGTCTCGTTGCCCATCGTGCCGCGCCGCTCGTCGTGCGCAGAACGGCGGTTATGGCGGTGGCGGCGGTGGTGGTGGCGGCGGCGGCGGTGGTGGTGGTGGCGGCTACGGCGGCCAGCGCTCCTCAGCTCCTCGTCAGATGTACGAGGTTCCCTGTGCCGGTTGCGGCAACGTTGCCAAGGTGCCTTTCCAGCCCCGTGGTGACCGCCCCGTGTACTGCTCCGATTGCTTCCGTCCTTCCGCTCGATGACATTGGACACTGAGAGCGAAGCCATCACGATCGGTTCGCGAGTGACCTTTCCCTATGGCGGCAGCCGCCGCACAGGGACCGTGTCGGACATCTCTGAGATGCCCAACGGCTCGGGAGGCACATCCACCGCGTACCTCATCGATGTTGGTCAGCGCAAAGTGTTCGTCCAGGGAGACGGCGTCGCTCTGGCATCGTCGACGGCCTCGCAGGCCTTCGATGCTGTCGCCGAGGGTGTCGCCTACGGCCGCAAGCGTCCGCGCAACCCGCGCCGCCGCTGAGCAATCACAGACTTGGAAGAGCCGCCCTTCGGGGCGGCTCTTTTCTTTTCAGGATCGTCCGTGCGATGTGCTGACACATTGCGTATCGTGAATACGTGGCAAACCAGAGGAACGTCCACGGACACGCCTACATGCCGCCTCGGCCGGTGGATGCTGGTATGCCCATGAGCGCCGATGCTGCCGTCGCGCCTACGAAGCGCCGCGTGTCCAAGCTCATGCTCCTCGCCGGTCTGCTGTGCATCGCCATGGGCGTCTGGGTCATCGCCGGCCCGCTCTACACGGCCTGGCACCGCGGCGCCGCGGCCACGGCGGCCACCGACGCCTGGCAGGACCCCGACAACGGCGATATCGCGGGACCTGCCCCAAGCGCTTCGTCTGGCTTTAGCCAGCACGTCTGTGGCGATCCCGCCAGCGCCAGCTACGCCCATATCTCCTTCAACAACCCCGATACCGAGCGCTACGCCGGCGTCGCCTTCGACGGCACCTGGGACATGCTCAAATCGCAGTCGATGGTCCATTACAAGACCACGCCGGCACCCGGTGCTAAGGGCAACGTCATCATCGCCTTCCACCGCGAGCCCAACTACGAACACATCGACCAGCTCAACGTCGGCGGCACGGTCACCATCCAGGACCGGACGTGTAAGAAATTCACCTACAGGGTGACGCAACGCTGGGTCCTGTCCCCCGACAAGGTGACCCAGCTCGTCCCCACCACGGGCCACGACCTCACCATGGTCACGTGCACGCCGTTCTGGGACGATTCACAGCGGATCATCTGGCGAGCGACACTGGTTCCCTAGACGGCGCGGTGCCGCTGGTGGCGGCGCCACGAGAAGACGATCCACAGCACGCCGCCGACAACAAGAGCCGCCAGTCCCGCGTAGCCGCTGCGCTGCAGGATTTCCTCGGCCTCGTCCAAGTGATCGCCGACGAGAAGACCGACGGCGCAGACGGCGGCCACCCAGCAGGCACCACCGAGCGCATTGGCGATGAGGAACCGTATCCACGGCATTCTGTGCATACCCGCCAGAGGGCCAGCAAGGATGCGCAGCAGGGCGATGAAACGGCCGAAGAACACGGCAAGCCAGCCGCGTTTGGCGAAGAACTTCTCGGCATGCTCGAGGTTGCTCGGTGTGTAGATGCGGCGCAGCAGTGGCAGTGTCGTCAGGCGGTGTGAGAACTTTCGCCCCACCCAGTAGCCGATGTTGTCGCCGATGACAGCGCCCGACCAGCCGGCGAGAGCGACAAGAGCGATGTTGAGATGGCCGGTCGCGGCCAGAACCGCGCCCACGAGCAGGGCTGTCTCACCGGGGACGGGGATCCCCATCGACTCGATCATCACCCCGACGAACACGACCGTGTAGCCGTATCGGGTTCCCAGGTCGAGCAGCCACTGGAGCACCGCCGAAGCTTAGGTGCCCGCGCCGCTCCTGGCCATCTCTTCGAGGCGGCGGATGCGGTCCTCAAGCGGCGGATGCGTCGAGAAGAGTGCCGCCAGCGAGGCACGGCTCTTGCCGAATGGATTGACGATGTACAGCGGAGCGAAGGCAGGAGCGACATGCATCGGCACCTGCTGGGTCTTCATCTCGAGCTTGTACAGGGCATCACGCAGGGCAAGTGGGTCATGACTCATGACAGCACCGTCATGGTCCGCCTCGTACTCGCGGGAACGGCTGATGGCGAGCTGGATGATCGCGGCGGCGGGTGCAGCCAACAGGGCAACAATGAGCGTCCCCAGAAGAGCGCTGCCACTGTCCTCGTCGCGGCGGCCACCGGTGCCGAACCACAGGGCCATCTGGGCGAATTGGGCAATGACAGCAATACCCATTGCCAGGGTCGCCGCCACCGATGACGTGAGGATGTCGCGGTTGGCGACATGACTCATCTCGTGCGAGAGGACGCCGCGCAACTCGCGGGCATCACACAACTGGAGGATGCCCTGCGTGCAGCACACAGCGGCATGCGAAGGGTTGCGTCCGGTGGCGAATGCATTGGGCGAGGGGTCGGGCGAGACGAACACCTTGGGCTTGGGCAGCCCCGAGGTGCGGCAGAGGTCATCAACGATGG
>JBEPVH010000138.1:0-5908 GCA_041691115.1 bacterium
CAATAGTCTCCCGCTGTTCGGCCGGCAGCTCGGTGAGCGCGGCCTGGATCTCCTGTCGTGTCAGTTCCTCGAGGACGCCCGCCCAGGTGTCAGCGACGCCCGGCTCATCCGTGGCGGTCTCGAGGGGCAGGACGTAGCGCGCACGCCCCTGCGGACCGCGAGTGCGGTCGATGGCTCGGTTGCGCACGATCGTGCAGACCCAGGTGCGCAGACTGCCTCGCCCGGCATCGAATGCCGAGGAGCGCCGCCATATGGAGAGGAACGCATCCTGGACGACGTCCTCTGCCAGAGCGGCGTCGTTGAGGACCCGGCTCGCCACCGCGAATGCGATGGCACCGTACCTGTCGTAGAGGGCCTCGATCCCCGAGGGCGATCCCTCGGCGAGACGGCTCGCGATCTGGTCGTCGGTCAGCACTTGGTCTCCGTTAATGGCATGCGGCTGAGACGGATACGCGGCCGACGTCATCGTGGATCACTGGGACGTTTATGCGCTCGCACTGATCCAGTGCGCGGTTCGCTGCCGTACCCCCTTCGCGACCACATTTCACTGAATTCGCGGGGTGTCGCCCGGGCCGCGAGAGGATCGGAGGAAACCATGCACGTCCCAGCACGATTCGTGGCGGCGATCATCGCCGGCACTGTGGGCCTCGCCGCCTGTGGCGAGACACCAGCCACAAGCGCAACTCCTGTGCCGTCGGCTCAGGCATCGCAGGTCACGACAAGTTCACCCGCCGGAGATTTGCGGACCAAGCTGGATGTCCTGCTTGGTGAGCACCTCATGCTCGCCACCAAGGCAACGGGAGCCGCCCTCGGTGGTCGCACCGCAGAGTTTCATGCGTACGCAGATCTGCTCAACAAGAACGGCACCGACCTTGGCGCCATGATCACCGCCGCGTACGGCGCCGACGCCGGCAACACGTTCAACTCTCTGTGGAGCGCCCACAACGGATTGTTCGTCGACTACACCACAGCTGTCGCAACAGGTAACGCTGCCGCCAAGCAGAAGGCAGTCGACAGCCTGGGCACGCAGTACATCACGCCTTTCGCCAAATTCCTCAGTGATGCGACAGGGCTCGACAAGGCAGCCGTGACCGGACTTCTCACCGACCACGTGCAGATGACAGCCGCCATCGTTGATGCGCAGGCTGCCAAGAAGTGGACTGATGTCTACGCCGGCATTCGCGCCGGCTACGCGCACATGTTCAAGATCGGCGACGCTCTCGCACCAGCGATCGCGTCCAAGACAGGCAAGTTCGCCGGCGATGCTTCGAGCAAGGCAGTGTCGCTGCGCGTCGCGTTGGACGAACTGCTGCAGGAGCACCTCTACCTGGCATCGGATGCCACCGGGTCGGCGCTCGCCGGACGCAATGATGAGTTCGCCGCGGCCGGTGCAGCTCTCAACGCCAACGGAACCGATCTCGGCAACGCCATCGGTGGTCTCTTCGGCAGCCCTGCCAAGGACCAGTTCAACACGATCTGGAGTGCGCACAACGGCTTCTTCGTGGACTACACGACAGCCGTTGCCAAGCACGACGATGCTGCCAAGCAGAAGGCTGTCAACAACCTGACGCAGCAGTACGTGCCCCAGTTCGGGCAGTTCCTCGCCGGACCCACCGGCATTGAAGCTTCGGCACTGTCGTCGGCGGTGGCCATGCACGTTACCGGGACTGCGGCAATCGTCGATGCCCAGGCTGCGGGCTCGTACCCCGACGCGGCGACCAAGGATCGTGAGGCAGCCGCCCACATGATCGTGATCGGCGACACGCTTGCTGCCGGTATAGCCGCCACGAACCCAACGCTGGTCAGCTGACGCTGCCCTCGAGGGAGAGGGAGGTCCGGCCACCGCGGCCGGGCCTCCCGCAACGGGAGTGACCATGTTGAGATCTGCAGTTTTCGCGCTCAGCGTCGCGCTGACCGCCGCGGCGTGCGGTACGGCGCCGTCGACCACGGCGTCGGCACCGTTGCCGTCAGTAGCAGTGCCTGCCAATGCCACGCACGTCACGCTGAGCGACTTTCAGATTGAAATTCCTTCGTCGGTGGTGACAGGACTGCCGTTCGCTGTCCACAACGCGGGCCCGACGCCGCACAACTTGACGATCAATGACGCGGCCGGAAAGTTCATGGCGGCGTCGACAACCATCTCGCCACCCGGCGACGACGTCGTCGTCATCGACCTCCAGCCCGGTACCTACACAGTCCTGTGTTCGCTGCCCGGACACGCCAGCCTGGGCATGCGCGGGACGTTCACCGTCACCGCCCACTGAACGAGGTAACCACCATGAATGACACGGGAATGAGCGAGGGCATGCTCGGCCTTCTCGGTGCCGTGTGGGCGGTCCTCATCGCACTCGGTATAGCGCTCGCAACGACGGGCGCATCACGCGCCGGATCGAGGATGGCCTCCCTCGTGGCGGCACGCATTGCGGCAATACCCGCGGCCACGGCCGCGACCATCCTCCTGATGGCCGTGTCTATTGGGGTCCATGTGGCCTTGGTGCCGGCCCACCTCGAAGAGGCTCCGCTCATCGGCATCGGCTTCATCCTGGGCTCGGCGGGCCTGGTGGTGGCTACCGGCGGCGCCATTGCCGGTGTGCGCGGCTGGCGCCCTCTGGCGGCCGTGACGTTGGCCGCCATGGTGGTGGGCTACTTCGTCACCCGTGTCTCCGGCCTGGAGGAGTGGGACGCTCTAGGTCTCGGTACCAAGGTGGCTGAAATCGCCGCAGTGGGGCTGCTGCCGTGGGCCCGGCCCCTTGGCGACCCCAGCACCCCTGTGCGACACTCCCCGGCTATCCGCCTCTCCGGCGGAATCTGAGGAGGCGGTGAATGCGTCGCGAGCAGCAGCAGATCAGATGGTTCGCCGTCGAGATCGAGACCGAGGCACTCGAGAACTTCACGATGCCCGCAGCTGTCGCCGCCGACCGTCTCACCCGTGCGCTCAACCGCCAGTCCGAGTTTTCTGCTGTCGAGACCGCCGCGATCCAGGGCGAGCCCCGGGTCTGTGTGCGCATCTCCATGAAGGGCGAATCGCCGCTGGACGCCGTCTCTCGCGCCGCTGAGATCGTCGAGCGCACTGCCAAGAAGGAGGATCTGGGCTCGCTCACGATCCGCCGTATCGAGGCTCAGGTGCAGATCGAACTCCTGGGCAGGGCAGTCCCCGAGGCGACTGGTCCGGTGTCGCGGCCTCGGGCCACTGATCCCGCCCACGTCCTGGCTTCGGTCGTCCAGCTGGCACGCCAGCTCCGCGGCGCCGGGAGCACTGAGATGGCCCATTCCCTCGAGGAGTGGCTTGGTCCGGAACTCGACGTGTCCCATGCGCTGTACGGAATCCGCCATGCGCTGGCGGATATGCGGTCCGATCACATGGCTCATGCCACCGGCGTAGAGAGCCAGGTGGAGTGGCTGATCTCGGCGATCGATAGGGCGCGCGTCCCCGTCGCCTGACCGGGGCCTCCCGGAGCCCTTGGTAGACTGCGCGCCGCATGGCCCGCCATCTCATCACGTCCGCTCTGCCGTACATCAACGGCGTCAAGCACCTCGGCAATCTTGTCGGGTCGATGCTGCCCGCCGATGTCCATGGCCGCTATCTGCGCCTGCGTGGCCATGACGTCCTTCTGATATGCGCCACCGATGACCACGGCACGCCCGCTGAACTCGCAGCGCACGATGCCGGCCAGCCCGTCGACGTGTACTGCACGGAGCAGCACGCGATCCAGAGCGAGCTCTCCGACCGCTGGAATCTCTCGTGGGACTACTTCGGCCGCAGCTCCTCGGCGCAGAACGAAGAGATCACGCTCCGGGTCTATCACGCCCTCGACAAGGCAGGTCTGCTCGTCGACCGCGACATGACGCAGATCTACTCCAAGGCCGACGGGCGCTTCCTGCCGGACAGGTATGTCATTGGCACCTGCCCGCACTGCGCCTTCGAGCGCGCGCGTGGCGACCAGTGCGAGAACTGCACGCGCGTCCTTGATCCCGAGCAGCTCATCAATCCACGCTCTGCGATCTCCGGCAGCACGGATTTGGAGACGCGTACCACGCGGCACCTGTTCCTGCAGTTGGACAAGCTGTCGGATCGCTTGCGCGACTGGATCACACATCAGGTGGACTGGCCGGTACTCACCACCTCCATTGCGCTCAAGTGGCTCAACGAAGGCCTGCGCGAGCGCTGCATCACCCGTGACCTCAACTGGGGTTTCTCGGTTCCGCGTGAGGGCTACGAGAACAAGGTGTTCTACGTTTGGTTCGACGCCCCCATCGAATACATCGGTTCCACCAAGGAATGGGCTGACGCCAAGCCCGGCCGGGAATGGGAGAGCTGGTGGACGGGCGACGCTGCCAACGATGTTCAGTACACCCAGTTCATGGGCAAGGACAACGTTCCCTTCCACACCATAATGTGGCCCGGAATCATCATTGGCACCGGCGATCCGTGGAAGCAGGCGAACTACATCAAGTCGTACTCGTGGCTCACCTACTACGGCGGCAAGTTCTCGACGTCGCAGGGTCGCGGCATATTCATGGACCAGGCGCTGGAACTGCTGCCCGCCGATTACTGGCGGTGGTACCTCATGGCCAACGCGCCCGAGACCGACGACGTGGACTTCACGTGGGAGGCGTTCGGCGCCGAGGTCAACAAGGCGCTTGCCGACACGCTGGGTAACTTCGTGTCGCGCTGCCTCAAGCTGAACGAGCGCCAGAATCCTGGCGTCGAGGGCAGCTCCCTGGTTCCCGCTGCGGGCGAGTGGACTGACGAGGAACGCCGTCTTGCCGAGGAGCTCGACGTCCGCATCGCCACCTTCAATCGCAACATGGACGAAGTTCAGTTCCGTAAGGCGGCTGCCGAGCTCTATCTGATCTGGCAGGCGGGCAACGTCTACTTCCAGAACGCCGAGCCGTGGAAGCTCATCAAGGAGTCGCCGGAGCGCGCTGCGGTGGTGATGCGGACTTCGGTCAACCTGATCCGTGTCTTTGCCGCTCTGGCTCAGCCGTTCATTCCGGAGAGCGCCGAGCGGATCCTGGCGGCGTTGGGTTCGGGCGGCCAGAGCCTGTGGTTCGACGAGACCACGCCCATGACAACTGAACTCGTCGCATTGAGCGGCGGCCACTCGATTGCCACCCCTGCCGTCCTGTTCCCCAAGGTCACCGACGACCAGATCAAGGACTGGGCAGGGCGTTTCGCCGGAACAGCGGCTGTCTGACGGACATCTGATTCGTGGGGCAGAATGTGCCCCGACAATTCACGGAGGAGGGAGCGGTGCTTGGGATGCTGGCGACTGTTGTTTCTGCCCCCACCGAGTGGGAGCTGATCAGTCGCGTCGGTATCGCTGCCGCGTGTGGTGCCCTTGTCGGCATCGAACGTGAGCTGTCGGAGAAGCCCGCCGGTCTGCGCACCCACGCTCTCGTGGCTCTTGGCTCCGCCGCTTTCACCGTCGCCGGTTATGCGGCCCTTAACAACATCTCGCAAGCAGCCGGCAGTTCGACTGACGTGTCGCGTATCGCGGCGCAGGTCGTCAACGGCATCGGCTTCCTGGGGGGCGGCATCGTCATCTTCCACGGTGACAAGTTGCGTGGTCTCACCACCGCAGCCGAGGTGTGGTCCGTCGCCGCTGTCGGCGTCCTCTCCGGTCTTGGTCTCGTCAACGTCGCTCTGGCGGCGACCCTGATGATGTTGTTCGTCGTCATTGGTGGCAGGTCCATTGAACGCATTCTCAACCGCGTCCGCCGCCGTAACCTGCTGCGCCGTCGTACTGAGCGCCAGGCCAAGGGCGAGCAGGCGGATCCGGAGGACACCGAAGCCGAGGAAGAGTTAGACACCTCCGATGTCGTCGACAAGCTGCGCAAGGGCAACACCGCCGCCTGACCGCGAGAGCGGCGCACGGTGCGCCGCCCCCTCGGTCACAGGTCTGTC